>JAPOPO010000194.1 GCA_026712885.1 Rhodospirillales bacterium
GAGTCTGATTTGTCAATAACTGTTAAAAAACAACTGTTTTTTTCATTAAATATAAGTATGTTTGTTGTTGTGGGTTTGAAAATTAAGAAAAAGGGGGGGCCCGCGCGGGGGGGCGCGCCCGCCGCTACAATACGGAGCGAGCCATGCAAGGCAAGGTCATGGCGGGCCAGAGGGTACGCCGGCTCCGCCGGGAGCGCGGGCTGACCCAGGCGCGCATGGCAGCGCAGCTCGGAATCTCCACGAGCTACCTCAACCTGATCGAGCGCAGCCAACGGCCGGTGACGGTTCCCTTCCTGCTCAAGCTCGGCCAGGCCTTCGACATCGACCTCCAGCGCTTCGCGGAAGACGACGAGGGGCGGGTCACCGCCCAGCTCAGAGAAGTCTTCGGCGATCCGCTGTTCGCGCGCGGCCAGGTGAGCGATCAGGACATCCGCGACGCGGCCCAGGCGAGCCCCGCGCTCGGCGACGCCGTCATCCGCCTTTTCGGCGCCTATCGCGATCTCCTGGAGAACACCATGAATGTCGCGGAGGGGCCCGGCGACGCGGCAGCGGAAGCCCCGCCGGCCCCGTTGGCTGCGGCTGCCGCGCACCCCAGCGACGAGGTGCACGACGTCATCCAGGCCCGGTCCGGCTATTTCCCCGAGCTGGAGGAGGCTGCCGAGACCCTGTGGGCCGACGAGAGCCTCGACGCCGACGGCCTTTACGAGGGGCTGCGTGCCGTCCTCACGGACGCCCACGGCCTCAAGGTCCGCATCATGCCCGCGCACGTCATGCACGATCTGGTCCGGCGCTACGATCGCCACGGCCGGCGGGTGCTGCTCTCCGACGCGCTGGCGCCCGAGGAACGCACTTTCCAACTCGCCGTTCAAGTGGCGCTGCTCGGCTGGCGCGAGCTCTTCGACACCATCGCCGAGGACTCGGGTCTTCAGGGGGAGGCGCGTCACCTCCTGATCGTCGAGCTTGCGGCCTATTTCGCCGGCGCCTGCGTCATGCCCTACGAGCGCTTCCACGAAGCTGCGGAGGCGCTCGCCTACGACATCGACCTCCTCGGCCGGCGCTTCGGTGCGTCGTTCGAGCATGTCTGCCAGCGGCTCATCGCCCTGCAGCGGTCGGGAGCCAAGGGCGCGCCGCTCTTTCTCGTCCACCTCGATTGCGCGGGCAATGTGCTGCGCCGCTTCGATGCCGCCGGCTTTCGCTTCGCGCGCTTCGGCGGACTCTGCCCGCGCTGGGGCGTACACCGCGCGTTTCAGTCTCCGGGCGAGAGCCGTGTCGAGATCGTCGAGATGCCGGACGGCGCGCGCTTCCTCACCCTTGCCCGCGCCGTCTCAAGGCCGGGCGCCGGCCACGCGCTGCCCGGCCAGCAACTGGTCGTCGCGATCGGCTGCCCGCTGTCTCATGCGAACCGCCTGGTGTATGGCGCGGGCCTGGACCTCGAGCAGCCTGCGGGGGTCGTTCCCATCGGCATCAACTGTCGCCTCTGCGACCGGGCCGATTGCACGGCACGCGCCTTCCCGCCGCCGGGCCGCCGCCTGATTGTGGACGAGAACCAGCAGGGCCTGACGCCCTACTTCTTTGCGTAGGAACCAGAAATAATCGGCGAAGGCGACCGTCAGGCCGTCGGGACGATGGCGCCGTCCCAGCCCGCAGACGCGAGCACCCCTTTGTCCACGATCAGCCGCGCCGCCATGGTGGGCCGGGGCGAGGTGCCGATGCGGAGCTCGCCCACGATGCCGAGCAGCATGTAGGCCTCGCGGCGCGTGAGCCCGGTCCAGCGCGAGACCAGGCCGACGGCGGCGTCGGACGCGTCCTCGGTCGCAGCCTCCACCGAGGGGCCGTAGCCCACGATCTGCACCGTGCCATTCTGCTCGAAGATCGGCCGCTCCACCGGGCTCTGCTTGTTCAGGGCGATGCGCGCCCGCACCCGTGCCGAGCACTCGACGCCGGTGCCGCTGATGATGCCGTCGCTGATCGCGGCGTGCGGGTCGGCCATGAAGATCAGCGCGTCATCGACCATCACCGGCAGGTGAACGCGCGCGCCCACGCCGACATCGCGCTGGTCGAAATCGCCGCCATAGGGCCCGGCATGGGAGGGGCGGTAGCCCTCCGGCGGCATGGTCGAAAGCGTGCCCAGGTTGGGCGCGAGCGGGATCGCCACCCGGTCGCCGAACCAGGCCTGGCCGTCGCGGATCGGGCAGGCGACGATGGCGGGCTCCTCGAACTCCTCCTTCAGCACGCCAAAGTCGCGCAGCACCGCGTTGGCGCCTTCGCCGAAGGGCTCAATCGAGAGCAGGTCGATCGCCACCGAATCCCCCGGCCGCGCCCCACGCACGGCGATCGGGCCGGTCACCGGTGCCAGCGGATGCCCTTCCGAGGCCGGCGTGAAGGGCGTCGGCACTTGCGTGATGTCCTCGATGTCGTCGAAGGCGCCGTCCACGGTGACCTCGATCTCCGCGCCGGAGTCGATGGTCATTGCCGGTGGGGTCGAGGGGCCGACGGTGAAGAGATAGGTCTTTGCCATAGTGGTGCTCCCGGCGCCGCGTTCAGCCGTCGAGCGCGGCATCACGCTCCTGATGGAAGTTATGCAGCCCGATCTCGTTCCGGCCGAACACGATCTCACGCTGAATTCCGGCGGCGAGGTTCGCCTGCACGCCCTCCATCACGGCGAAGTCCTCGGTGTCCAGCACGCCGAGCGCGAGCCGCATCATCTCCTCCCAGTCGCGATTGGAGCGGTCGTCGCCGGGCGAGGCGAAGCTGAAGCGGCACACCGTGGTGTCGGGCCGTTCAGGATCGGGGAAGAAGCGCGCAAGCTCCACGTGCGGGCCCTGGCTGATGAACACCGCATTGGGGAAGAGGCGGTAGACGATGGTCGAGTGCGGCACCACGCGCCACGTCCCCGGGTCGTCGTCGCGCTGGTCCATGATGCTGCGGCGGGGCGCCACCAGCCGGGCGTGCCGGCCGCAGGCCTCGTAGAGGAAGACCGTGCCGAAGAGCGTCTTGCCGATGGAGGCGCGGTGCAGGATGGGCACGTGGTAGTACTCGAGGAAGGTATCGACCCCGAGCTTCCAGTTCATCCGCTTAGTCCAGACGTGACTACCGCGGTGGCGGTAATTCGCGAGCCCGAAGGCCGCAAGCTCGGACCCGAGCTCGCCGAGGGCGTCGTCGAGGTCGAGCGAGCCGGCCGGGTCCAGCAGCAGCCAGACGAAGCCGTCGCGTTCCTCGGTGGGGAAGTGTACCAGGGACTCCTCGCCGACGACGACATCCGGGAAGTGCTCGGCCCCCGGCTGCGCCGTGAGCAGGCCGCAGCGGTCGTAGGTCCAGTTGTGGTAGGGGCAGGCGAAGGCCTTGCCCACCTGGCCGGCGCTGTCCAGCAGGCGGGCGCCGCGGTGCCGGCACGTGTTCAGCAGCCCGCGCACCGTGCCCGCGTCGTCGCGGATCAGCATGACCGGCAC
>JAPOPO010000133.1 GCA_026712885.1 Rhodospirillales bacterium
ACCTCCGCATCGGGCCCGATGCCGACCTCCAGATAGGCCGACTAGAGGCCGCGTGCGACCAGCGCCTCCTTGAGCCGCATCGCCTCCGCCGAGCCGGGCGCGATGCTGGCGAGGTCCGCGCCGATCTCCTTCGCCAGCACACCCCGGATACCTTCGGCGGCGGCGGGATCGCCGCGCGCCTGCTCCTCGATCACGCGCTCCAACATGCTGGCTGCGAAGGGGACGCCGCAGGCCTTGACCGCCTGCAGATCGACCGGCGCCAGCAGCGAGTCCCGAGCATCGAGCGGTCCCAGGTTCTCGCCGGGCGCCGCGCGAAGCGCTGCCGCCGGGTCGTCGGCCGCCAGCAGGTCGGTCATCGTCGGGAAGCTGCGGGTCACATCCACCAGCCGGCCTTCGCGGAGCGCGACGACGGACGGCCCCCCGGCATCGTCCCTCCAGACCCGCCCGGCAAGCGCGGCGCGGTCTGCGTCTTCAGGCGGGCGGATACTCATTCCGGCTCCTCCGGCAGCGTTCGCGGCCATCATAGCGCGCGGATGGCAGCGTCAATTGTTGCCCGAGAATGTGGCTCCGATTTCGTCCGCCCCCATGCCGCCGAAATCGTCGGGAACCGATATTTCGCCTGCCATGAACCCGATCCGGGAATGCGGTTCCGGCGCGTCGAGCGCGACCACCTTGACGAGTGGTTTGCCGGCCCGGGCGATGACGAAGGGCTCGCCTTCGGCGGCGGCCCGGACGAGGCACGAGAGATGGGTCCTGGCTTCGCCGATATTGACCACGCGCATGGGCCGCCTCCTCACCGTCCGGAGTGTTCTACTTGGCGGAACAGGAACCTTCGCGCAAGCCTGCAACCGCCCTACCCTCCGCTGCCAGCCGAGGCTAAACTTGCCGGCGTTGCGAGTCATCGAGGAGGCTGCGCCATGACGTTCGAAGCCATTCCGCTTTCCGGGTCCCTCGGTGCGGAGATTCGGGGTGTCGATCTCGGCAGCCTCGACGCCGCCGGTTTCGCGGCGGTGCATGCCGCCCTGCTCGACTACGGGGTGATCGCTTTCCGGGGCCAGGAACTCGATCCCGACGCCTATCTCGCCTTTGCGAAGCGCTGGGGCGACATCCACCTGCATCCCCACCTGAAGGGGCTCGACGACCGGCCGGAGATCATCGAGATCGTGCGCGAGGCAGACGACCCGACAGGCTTTGCCGACCACTGGCACACGGACCAGAGCTTCACGCCGAGGCCCGCCATGGCGACCCTGCTCTATGCAAAGGAAGTGCCGGCGGCCGGCGGCGACACGCTGTTCGCCAATCTCTACGCAAGCTATGACGCGCTCTCCGGCGGCATGAAGGCGACGGCGGCCCGCCTGCGCACGCACAATCTCTACAACAAGCAGGCGCCCCGGTCGGAAAAGATGCAGATGCGCGTGACGGAGCAGGACAAGCCCGCCGAGCCGGCATACCATCCGCTTGTGCGCGTCCATCCCGAGACCGGGCGCCCGGCGCTCTATCTGAGCGATTCCCGCAGCACGAGGCGCTTCGAAGGC
>JAPOPO010000281.1 GCA_026712885.1 Rhodospirillales bacterium
GGTGGATCTCGTCGACGAAGAGCAGCGTGCCCTTGCCCCCGGCGCGGCGCGAGCGCGCCTCGTCGAAGATCTTGCGCAGGTCGGCGACGCCGGAGAAGACCGCGCTCAGCGGCGCGAACAGCATGTCCGTGTGATCTGCGAGCAGGCGGGCGATGGTGGTCTTGCCGCAGCCCGGCGGCCCCCAGAGGACGGTCGAGGCCAGCGCGCCGTTCGCCACCATCCGCCCGAGCGGGCCGTCGGGGCGGAGCAGATGGTCCTGGCCCACCACCTCGTCGAGCGTGCGCGGCCGCAGCCGGTCGGCCAGCGGCCTTGGCGCTGCGTCCTCGAACAGGCTCGGCGCATCCTGAGGTGTCATGGCGCGAGTCTACGCGCTCCGCCGGCGAGGCGCAGCCGGCCTGCGTGCCGAAAGGCGGTCAGTCCGGTGGCAGGTTGACGGCGGCGACGCGCCAAGCCTGGCCCTTGGCGGGGCCGTCCACGTGGTCGATGCAGGTGATCGAGAGGTTGTCGATGCTGAACGCGAGCGCGCGCTCAGCGTCGAGGCCGAGCGCGAGTGCCAGGGCGGCGCGGATCGAGCCGCCGTGGGCCACGGCCACGATGTCCTGGCCGGCGTGTTGGGCGGTCCTGCGAGTGACGGCGTCGGCCACGCGCTCGACCACCTGGACGAAGCTCTCGCCCTCCGGCGGCGTGATATGCGCGGGCGCGACCCAGTACTTGTGAGCGAGGCCGCTGCCTCGCTCGGAGGCGACCTCGCTCCAGGTGAGACCATGCCAGGCGCCGAAATCCTGCTCGTCCAGGTCCGGCTCGATGACCCGCTCCGGCACCGCGTGGCCGGCCTCGGCAATCGCGTCGGCGGTCTGGTGGGTGCGCAGCAGGTTGCTGGTGAGCCACACGGCGTCCTGCGGCAGCGCGCGCGCCAGCCCCTCGAAGCGCGGCCGCTCGCTGGTGTTCGCAGGCACGTTGGTGCGGCCGTAGAGCCGGCCGCCGTGGTCGGTGACGGGTGCGTGGCGCACCCACCACCATCGGGTCAAGATGGTGTTCGTCGTCATTTCACCGCTGCGAGCGTAAGGAGGAACAGGACCTCGGCGAACTGCTGGACGCCGCCGAGAACGTCCCCAGTGTGGCCGCCGACCTGTCGTTCCGCAAGCCAGGCGACTGCGGCGGTGCCGATTCCGGCGACGAGGAAGGCGACCAGCCCGCTCCAGGTCAGCAGACCGACGGCGAGCACTGCCGCCAGGGCGACCCCGGTCCACACATGGGTCGACGGCGGACGCCCGGCGTCGGCAGCAAGGCCGTCGGCCCGAGCCGGGTCCAGCCAGAGCATGACCGCCGGCATCGCCGCGCGCGAGACCCCCGCTGCGGCGACCATGGCGGCGATCACGAGACCGGTCCCGCCCAGGTCGGCGATCGCGCCCACCTTCGCCGCCAGCACCACGACCAGCACGATCACGCCGTAGGCGCCGATGCGGCTGTCCCGCATGATCGCGAGCTTGCGCTCCCGCGTGTTCCCGCCGCCGAAGCCGTCCGCCATGTCGGCGAGGCCGTCCTCGTGCAGCGCGCCGGTGGCGAGCGCGCCTGCGCCCACGGCGAGCACAGCCGCCACGATGTCGGGAAGGCCGATTCCTGCGGCGATCGCGTAGACGATTCCGGCAAAGAGGCCGATCACCGCGCCGATGATGGGGAAGGCGCGAACCGCGCGGCCGAGCGGGAAGCTGTCGCCCTCCGGCCGCGCCGCCTTCAACGGCACCCGCGTCAGAAAGAGCAAGGCGGTGCGAAGGTCGCTCCGCCAGACCCGCACCGCGCGGTAAGCCTTCTGCTGGAGGGGAGCCTCGTCGCCGTCGTCGTAGCGCATGTGCCTCTTGCCCGGGCTGCCCCGGCCCGGCATCCTCCTTCGGCCTTATAGGCCAGTGCACTGCCGACGCCAAGAAAC
>JAPOPO010000314.1 GCA_026712885.1 Rhodospirillales bacterium
GGGGGCATGTGGCGGAGTGTCTGCCGCTGTACGGGGAGACGGACTATGCGTGGCCGCTCGCCCGCGAGCGCGGCGGCGTGCTCCCCCTGAGCGAGGACATCGCCGGGGACCGGAAGGCGGATGCCGCGGTGCGCGCGGCGGCGGGCGGGCTGCGCGACGCCATGGCGGACGGCGCGGACGCCTTCGAGGACTCCTCCCCCCGGCCGCTGAACGGCGGCGAGATGGAGGTGCTGGCGCTTCTGGAAGGGCGCAGCGACCGGGAGATCGGCGAGGCGCTGAAGCTGAGCCACGACGGGGTGCGGTCGCGCCTGCGCCGGATCTTCGCGGCGCTCGGCGCGCGCGGGCGCCACGATGCAGTGCACCGCGCCCGGGCGCAGGGGCTGCTGCCGCCGGTCGACGCGCCTCCGAACGGATCCTGACCCGCGCCCGCTCTCGCGCGGCGACGCCCCTCTTGCGGGCCGCTTCCGTGCATCCGCGGCGACGCCCTCCCATCGGAGGACATATCGAAGGCCGGCCGGCGCCATGAGAGGGGTGCGGACGGCGCTTTTGTCGACACCAATTCGGTGTTTGACAAGATATCTCCATGACCAGTTAGGTGTTTACTAAGTCATTGACCAAACACCATTAAATCGAAATTTTCACTATACCAATCGAGGCTTGAATCTGGCACCTTTCGCGTTCTGGACTGTCCGTTGAGGGTGCCGGGTCATGCAAGCGTTCACCTTCGCCAGCATGCTGCGCGCGCGCGGCGCCACGATGCGCTTGACTTCGCCGGTGTTCTTCCTCGATACAATTAGGCCCAGCAGCCCAGCGGCATGAAGTGCGCCCGGCGCGAGGCCGGTGCGCACCGGCCGGCCGCTTCCACCCCGCCGCGTTCTCCGTCGTCGAGGCGGACGCCGCCGCGGGACCGCTCCCGGGCTGACCCGCCCGGCGGGCGCACCCGCCTCTTCCATCTCCTGCCGGTTTTCGCGCTGCTGGTCGGCGCGCTCGGCCTGTTCACGGCCGCCCCCGCCCAGGCGCAGTCCACCACGGAGGTCTGGTCGGCCACCCTGACGGTGGACGAGGATGCGGGTTACTACGGTTGCGACAATGATCACGGCACTCAGGCCGATTGCTCAACCGCTCTCGATGACGATGATTTCGACTATGGAGGCAAGTCGTATACGGTCGGAGTGGTATTTTGGAATTCCAATGACGATCAATTCTCCATAGGATTCGGCGCTTTCGGGGCCGCGACCAAGACCGCCCTCGGTTCGCTGACAATGAATGTGGACGGCACCGCGCTTGCCGTCAGCGACTCCGCGGTCGGGGTTAGCGACATCTTTTGGACGTTCGATCCAGACCCGGACTGGGTCGACGGCGGCACGGTCACGCTGAGCCTGACCGCGCCGGTGAGCAAGCCGGCGAAGCCGACGGGCCTGACGGCGACGGTGGGCGACCAGCGGGCGGAACTCTCCTGGACCGACCCGAGCGACTCCAGCATCACCAAGTACCAGTACCAGAAGAAGGCCGGTTCCGCGGCCTGGGACACCAGCTGGACCGACATCCCGAGCAGCGCGCCGGGCGAGATGAACGCGACCTCGTACACGGTGACCGGCCTGACGAACGGGACGGCGTACCGGTTCCGCATCCGCGCGGTGAAC
>JAPOPO010000608.1 GCA_026712885.1 Rhodospirillales bacterium
AACCGAGCGAACGGGCCGCGGCATAGAGATTTGAGCCGTCAATAAAGAGGCCGATCCGCTCCTGCGGATTGAATTGCATCAAAGTCTATCCTTCTCGGTCAGGTGAGTCAGAATGCCGGAGAGCATGCCGTCGCCGCGTGGTGTTCTCCCTCTGTCGTCCACACTGTCGCGACCGCTTGGCAGGCACACCATAACTAGGGATTCCCGCGGAGTGGGACAAGTGCAAGAGCAAGTTTCGTCACGATGATTTTAGTTGCGCTCGGGGCGAACCTCCCGACCGCGCGCCATGGCTCGGCGGCCGAAGGGCTGGACGCGGCGCTCACGGTGCTCGCTGAACACGGAGTCCGACCCGTGGCGCGGTCTCGCTGGTATCGCAGTGCACCGGTGCCTCCGGCCGAGGGTCCCTGGTTCGTCAACGGCGTGGTCCGGGTGGAAACGACGCTCTCGCCCGTCCCGCTCATGGCGCGGCTCCTCGCCGTCGAGGCGGCGTTCGGGCGCACCCGAAGCGTCGCGGGCGCGGCCCGCCCCCTCGACCTCGACCTCCTTGATTACGGCGGTCAAGTCATCCATCACGACGGCGGCGACGGGCCTGCCCTCGTTCTTCCTCACCCGCGGCTTGCGGAGCGGGCGTTCGTGCTGGCGCCCCTCATCGAGGTGGCGCCCGACTGGCGGCATCCGGTCACCGGTGCAAGCGTCGCGACCCTGCTCGCGGCCGTAGCGGACCAGCAGGCCCTCGAGCCGCTCCCCCCTGCCCCGCCCAATTCGTGATGGCCAAGGCGCACTGGAGGAAAGCCGACAGCAGGGGGTGGTAGCGGTGGTCTACACGTAGCCGTGACCGGGCAGCCGCGCATATTGATTTGATCATGTTCGTCGGCGAGAGATATCATGGGTCGGCCTCGCATAGCGGCCCGTCAGGCGAGAGCGCGCCCAGCCTGTGCCACTTGGTGGCGGCGCTGGCAGCTTCCGACGACGGCTCTGACAATGCGTCGGCACGAGATGCGGCAACCGGCGCGACGGTCGAAGGACACAATGCGAAGACTACTGCTGGCCGGCATCGCCGGCTTGATGCTGATCAGCCTCCCGGCGATTGCGGTTGCCGATGAGGACGAAGAGACCTATCGGCAACTCACCCTGTTCGGCGACATCCTTGAACGAATTCGCGACGAATACGTCGAGGACGTGAGCGCTTCGGATCTGATCGATGCCGCCATTGAGGGCATGATCGGCTCGCTCGACCCCCATTCGAAATTCCACAACCCGAAGAGCTACAAGGAAGTTCAGGTTCAGGCGCGGGGCGAGTTCGGCGGCCTCGGCATCGAGGTGACGATGGAGAACGGCCTCGTCAAGGTGATCTCGCCGATTGACGACACGCCCGCACAGCGTGCCGGCATCGAGGCGGGGGACCTGGTGACCCATCTCGACGACGAGCCGGTACTCGGGCTCACGCTGCAACAGGCGGTCGACAAGATGCGCGGACCCGCCAACTCCGAGATCACCCTTACCATCCGCCGCGATGGGGAAGAGGAAGCCCTCAAGTTCCCGATCACCCGTGCGATCATCAAGATCCGCTCGGTGCGCGCGCGGGTGGTGGATGACGAGATCATCCTCGCCCGGATTTCGACGTTCTCGGAGCATACGTCCGACGATCTCGACGGCACGGTCGGCGACTTATGGGAGGAGCAGGGCGATCAAGTTCTCGGCGTCGTGCTCGACCTGCGCAACAATCCCGGCGGTCTTCTCGATCAGGCGATCGCGGTCTCGGATGCGTTCCTGGATCAGGGAGAGATCGTATCGACCAGAGGCCGCGAGCCCGACAGCGCGCTGCGCTTCAACGCGAAGGACGGCGATATCATCGACGGCCTGCCGCTGGTCGTGCTGATTAACGGCGGAACGGCCTCCGCCTCGGAGATCGTGGCAGGCGCCCTGCAGGATCACCGGCGGGCGCTCATCGTCGGCACCCGCTCGTTCGGCAAAGGCTCGGTGCAGACGGTGCTTCCACTTGGCGGGCGCGGTGCGCTGCGCTTGACCACGGCGAACTACTACACACCGTCGGGCCGCTCGATTCAGGCGCAGGGGATCGATCCGGACATTGTCGTGGAGCAGATCCGACCAGAGCCCGGAGAAGAAGCGCTGCCCGAGCGGCGTGAAGAGGACCTGCGGGGTCACCTGGACGATGGCGGGTCCGGCGCCCTCGAGGAAGAAGACCCGTCGGCGGAGGAGGCTGCCGAGGCCGAGGACGACCCGGCGGACGGCGACTACCAGTTGGCTCGCGCAATCGAGTTCCTGCGTGGGCACCGCCTCCTCTCGGGTGAGTCGATCGTCAACTGATCCCGTAGGCACCGGCAGCCTCACCTTCGGCTGACATGAACGCTCTCGACGGGCTTCCCTACCGGCCCTGCGTCGGCGTGCTCTTGTTCAATGCGCGACGGCTGGTCTTCGTGGGCCGGCGCATCGACATGGTGCAAGAGGCCTGGCAGATGCCGCAGGGCGGCATCGACCGGGGCGAGGACCCTCGCGAGACGGCGCTGAGAGAGCTCGAGGAAGAGACCGGCGTTACACCCGACAAGGTGAAGTTGCTTGCGGAGACGCAGGAGTGGCTACGCTACGACCTGCCGCCCCACCTGATAAATCGCGTGTGGCGAGGGCGGTACCGGGGTCAGGAGCAGAAGTGGTTCGCCGCGCGCTTCCTCGGCACCGATGCCGACATCGACGTCGATACGGCCCATCCCGAGTTCAGCGACTGGCGCTGGTCACCCGCCGACGAGCTCGCAGCGAATGCGGTCTCGTTCAAGCGGGAGCTCTACGAAGCGGTGATTGCCGAGTTTCGCCCGTTTCTCTCGCCCTGAATCGCTCCAGACGCCGGACATAGAGCCTGAGCACGAGCCAGGTCAACGCGGCGATTATTCTTCCCAACCGCCCCTGCGGCTTGATGCCGATTGTCTTGAGCGTCATGCCCACCCCGCGCTGAACGTGATCCCGCCGGTAGAGCGGGAACGTGCGCGCCGCATAGGCGAGGGCGGCGCGGCGGCGAACGTAGGGATCGGGCTCGCCGGCACCGCAGTGGTAGGCGGAGCAGAGCTCGTCGTCGGTCGACTCGAAGAGACGGCCGAGCGCCCCCCTGGCGCGCGCGAGCCGGCCCACGCCCTCGATATCCCGATAGCGCTTCATGGTGGTGTAGAAGAGCTTGTAGTGGCGAAACTCGTCACCCGCGATCCGCTTGCAGATCGCCTTGAACACGGGCTCTTCGGCAGCATCGC
>JAPOPO010000352.1 GCA_026712885.1 Rhodospirillales bacterium
CCCCGTCTTGGTCTCGTTCACACGGAAGACCAGCGACTCCCTGTTCACTCGCTCCCACCTGAGCGGTAGCACCTCGCCGAGCCGCATGCCCGTGTACATCCCGAACCAGAACACGTCCCGAAGGGCGGGATTGTTCACTACGGCCTCGATGCCCCTCCGCCAGCGCGGCAGGACCTCCGCCGGAGGCGGGATCTTGCGGCGGGGCTTGGGATGGAACCGGCCGCCCCCCGCCAGCCAGAGATCGACGGGATTGGCCAGGCCCTCGTAGTCCACGCAGGGCCGGCGATAGACCGAGCGCAGCAGGGAGATGCACTGGTTGGCAGTCGCCCATCCGTGATGCTCGGTGATGCGGTTGAAACGGTCCTCCACGTCGCTGCGCGTGATGGCGTCGAGGGAACGGCCGAGCCAGTCCGCGAGAGGCCGCTCGAACCGATCGCGATGGCGCCATCCTGACGCGCACGCCGCGCGCCTTGCACCGGACAACGGACCGAGGAGTTGGGGGCCGCGCCGGCCCCCGGCGGGCGAGCCGCGCTAGCCGATCAGGCGAAGCTCGCGCGGGAACGACGTGAGCGAACGCGCGCCGTCCTCGGTGATGGTCACATCGTCCTCGATGCGGACCCCGACATCGCCTGCGCCGTAGAGGCCGGGCTCGATGGTGATGACGAAGCCGGGCTCCAACCGCTGGCGATTGCCGACCATGACCTGCGGCGCCTCGTGCACGTCGAGCCCAAGGCCGTGGCCGGTCTTGTGCACGATCATGTCGGCGAAGGGCGAGGCGCGGAGCACGTCGGTCACCGCCGTGTCGAGATCGTGCGCCGTGACTCCGGGCCCGGCCATGCGCCGTCCCAGCGCGTTCGCTGCGCGCACGGTCTCGTAAATCTCCGCATGGCGATCGTCCACGTGCTCGCAAAAGAACGTGCGCGTGATGTCGGCACTGAACCCGTCGATCTTCGCCCCGAAGTCGATCAGCAGCGCGTCGCCGGGCCTGAGCGGCGCGTCGTCGGGCGTGCCGTGCGGGTTCGCGGCCTTGGCGCCCGCCAGCACGATGGGCTCGAAGCCGAAGCCGTCGGAGCCATGGGCGAGCATCCGTGCCTTCAGCAGCGCCGCGATGGCGCGCTCGGTGTCCCCGGCGCGGACCTCGTCGAGAGTCTCGCCCAGCGCCAGCTGACTGATCTCGATGGCGCGGGAGAGACTCGCGATCTCGTCCTCGTCCTTGGCGATGCGAAGCGGCTGCAGGGCCGCATCGGCGTTCCGCACCTCGCCGTTGCCTGCGTGGCGGCGCAGCGCGTCGTACTCGAACATCCGCATCCGCCCGCCTTCGACGCCCAAGGCCGCCGCCCCCAACGCGCGCATTGCGGCCTCGAAGGCGTGCTCGAAACCGTCGCTGTCCTGCCAGTAGAAGGTCTTGGCGTCGGGGAAGGCGCTCGACCACTTGAGGCGCTCGAGCTCGGGCATGATCGCCAGGAGCCCGCCGTCGGCCGTGACGAACAGTAGCGTCGGGCGCTCCATCAGCGGGAAGTCGAGGCCGGTCAGGTAATGAAAGCTGGGCCCCGGCACGAAAGCGGCGGCATCCAGTCCCGCCCCTCGAATTAGCGCTGCCGCGCGGTCACGACGCAGGCTATGGCGCGTCATAGCGCGGGGAGTCCCTCGCCGACGCGGTCTAGCCGCATCTCCGCGCCGAAGCGGGGCTCGAGTGAGCGGGCGATGATCGCGGAATCGGCCAAGATTATGCGCTCGATCGCGCGGTCGCTCGCGGCGGCGTCGCCGGCGAGGACGGCCTCTACCAGCGCCTCCAGGCGGCCGGCCGATGCGCGGCGCTCCTCTGCGGTCGCGTTCGGATAGTAGTGCAGCACCCGCATGCGCATGCCGGCATCGATCACCTCATCGAAGAACTTGATGAGAAAAATGTTGCCGGAAAGCCCCGCCAGATGGCGAAGCGCCTCAAGCTCGCTCCTGAGCGAGGCCTCCCAGTCATCAGCGTCCGCGGCCCTGACGAAGCGCTCCGCGTGTTCGTTCAACACCGCCGCCTCGGCCCGGCCGGAGAGTGCCGCCGCCCGTGCCACGGCCCGCGCGATGATCAGCGCGGTGTCCAGATAGTCGCCAGTGTTGTCGAGCGAAAACGGCGCCACGATGCTGGTCCGGTTCGGCAGGAACTGAACAAGCCGTTCGCCCGCAAGCAGGAGCAGAGCCTCCCGGATGGGTGTGCGTGAGACCTCGAAGCGGGCGGCCAGCGCTCGCTCGTCGAGGGCGGAGCCGGGCGCAAGCCGCACCCAGAGGATTTCCTCACGCAGAACGTCATACACTTGAAGCGCACCGCGGCGCCCGCGCTTCCGGGGACGTGCCTTGACCTCCGCTGCCATGCGCTAAAGGTAAGGGAGTGACATTCTTGTTATGCGGGTTGGCATAATGTTTGCATAATGATAAACTGCCTCGAAGTCAAGACAGACTAGGGACTGCCTCGAAGTCAAGACAGACTAGGGAGAGCATGACATGACGCGTTCCATCACACTGGTGCTGGCGGCTGCGGCGCTGGCACTCGCCCTTGCTTCGCCGGCAATGGCGCAATCGAAGAAGGTCGCCTTCTTC
>JAPOPO010000192.1 GCA_026712885.1 Rhodospirillales bacterium
GACGTCGAGATGACCGCCCGCCTGCGCGACGCCCTCAAGACGATCGACGTCGATCTCCACGACCACATCGTCGTCACGTCGGGCGCCGCCTTCAGCTTCCGCGAGAAAGGCCTGCTCTGAAGCGCCCCGGCTCGGTCATCCGCCCCCCGCGCCGACCCCGGCCACGACCAAGTCGCCCTGCGGCGCGTCCGCGAAGCCGTCCGGTTCGCGCGCGTGTCCCCTGAGAACGCCCCGCGCGCCCCAAGCACGGAGGAGTGCTGACCATGCCCCGCATCGTCGAGACCACGGTCTACGCCATCGAGGAGTTGTCCGAGGCGGCCAGGGAGCGCGCCCGCACCTGGTATCGCGAGACCTGCCTCGATTACCAGTGGTACGACTTCGTCTACGAGGATTTCCAGGCTATCTGCCCGATCCTCGGCGTCGCGCTCCGCACCAGTCCCGTGCGCCTCAACGGCGGCGGAACGCGGGAACGGCCCCATCTCTGGTTTCGCGGTTTTGCCAGCCAGGGCGACGGCGCGAGCTTCGAAGGCTCGTACAGCCACGCCCGCGGCGCGGCCGGGGCAATCCGCGCCTACGCCCCGAAGGACACCGGCCTCCACCGCATCGCGGACGCGTTGCAGACGGCGCAGAAGCGCAACTTTTTCCAGTTACACGGCTCGATCCGGCAACGCGGAAACTATTGCCACGAATACACCATGGCGATCGAGGTCGAGCGGGACAGCCCGACCTGGCAGCCCATGACCGACGGCGCCGAGGACACCCTGATCGAGGCCATGCGCGATCTCGCGCGCTGGCTCTACCGCCAGCTCCGGCAGGAGTACGAGCACCTGACCTCCGACGCCGCGATCGACGAGACCGTCGCCGATAACCGATGGAGCTTCACGGCCGGGGGCGAACGCTTCGGTTGACCCGGCCCGGACCCGTTCTCGCGGCGTCCTCCGTTTCCGATCTGCATTCCGGCTGCTGACAGCCCGCGCATCCTGACCACCCCATCGCGCACCACCGACAAGAGCAGGGGTGGCGGCTGCGGGGCAGGCCGGACGGAGGGCGTGGAGGGCAGTGCCCCCGCGCCGTGCCGTTGCGGCCCGTCCCGCACCCCCGTCCATCGGAGCCTGTCCATGCTCGACGCCCACCCGGCGCCGGCCGCGCCCGCGCCCCCGCCCGCCGCCATCCCCGTCTCCCCGATCGCCGAATCCTCCGCCCCGCAGCTCACCTCCGCACCCACCGCGCTGCTGACCGCGGCCCGCACCCTGCTGCCGGTCCTCGAAGCCGGCCGGGCGCTCGATGCCCGCACCATTCGCGAGGCCATGACCTCCGCCTTCGGCGCCTCCGATGCGGACGGTGCCTGGCTCTGGAAGGATTCCTACGAGGCGGCGGAGGCGGCGCTGGTGCTCTTCCTCCAGCGCTACGGCCGCGCCATGCGCCGCGAGGCTGGTGGCAGTCCCGGCGGCCCCACCGCCATGCTGCGCATGCTGGAGACCCTGGCGGCGCTGGAACCCTCCCAGACGCGGCGCTCCGAGCAGCAGCTCAAGTATCAGCAGTTCTCGACGCCGCTGCCTCTGGCCTATGCCGCATTGCAGGCCGCGATGATTCGGCCCGGCGGTGTGGGGCTCGAACCGTCCGCCGGCCCCGGCCTGCCGGCGGGGGTGGCGCGACTCGCGCTCGGCAACGGGGCCGGCGGCGCGCTGCACCTCAACGAGATCGCCGCCGTCCGCGCGGGCCTTCTCGCCGAGCTGTTTCCGGGCTGCACCGTGACCCGCCACAACGCGGAGTCGATCCGGGACCGCCTGCCCGCGCTGCGTCCCACCGTGGTCCTGATGAACCCGCCTTTCTCGGCCAGCCCCGGGGTCGAGCGCATCCGCCATCACGTCGATCTGCATCACATCCGCTCGGCATTTTCGATGCTCCCGCCAGGCGGGCGACTGGTGGCGATTTCATCCTCGCACTGCGTCCCCGGCGATGCCGCGTGGGCGGA
>JAPOPO010000354.1 GCA_026712885.1 Rhodospirillales bacterium
AAGAACCCGGCCCATGGGAACCTTCCAGGACCGAACCTCCATGGACCGTATCCTCTTCGCCGTCTTCAGCCACCAAAACAAATGTCAGGGAACCGCTACCCCATTCCCCATGACACATAAATCGTGACGTTGCCGCCCCAACATTCTCCTCATGCGTCGGGCGTGTGCGCCGGGAGTTGGCCGTGGGCGGAGCCGGGCGCTATAGTGCGCGGGAGCCTGCGGCGGCAATACGCCGCGTCATGCGGGCCGGTCGGAGCGTGGCGCAGCCTGGTAGCGCACTTGACTGGGGGTCAAGGGGTCGGCGGTTCGAATCCGCCCGCTCCGACCATTAAATCAAAGGGTTAGCGGATTGCAGGGAATCAATAACAGGCTCAAGTCAGCACTATGTCAGCAAACGGGGGCCGACGAATCGTCTACGGTCGCAAGTAGGAGCGCGACATGCCGAGAGACGAATCGGACGCGGTAGACATTCTCACCAACGCCATGCGCGATGAAGAGGCGGACCGCTCGGTCCGCGTTCTGGCAGCGGCCGCTTTTCTCCATTGGTCGACGATGGAGTCGATTGCTCGTCACTTCGACGAAGAGCGGCAAAGATGACCCTGGCCACCCTTGCCATGCTCTTCGCGATCACGGCCGCGCCGGCGCCTGAGCCGGTCACGGTGTGGCTTGGCGTCGATTGCAGCAGCGGTGCCGAGCCGTTCATGGTCGGCTTGCCCGATGATGTCGCGATCGGCGAGTGCGCCTATTAAGTCAATGAGTTAGAGGAATGGACGAAATGCAAGATCAGTGCAGGGTCAGTAGACGGTCAGCATGTGGGCCAAGGCATGGGCGATGACAATGGTCCGCAGGAAGCGAGTTCCCTCGAGCCGCTTCGCGTCGAAGTCCGCGACCTAAAGACCCAACTCCAGAAGGCATTATACACTCAGGCCGTACTGACCCTCATCGTCACCGAATTAGCCGCGCGCACTTCAACGAATCAAGCGCTAGCCGACGACCTCCGCGCGTTGTCCCAGGTCCTTGGAGCACAGGAAGCAGGGGCAGTGTCCATCGACGCGGTTATTAGGCGCCTGTTCGACATGTACGCCTCGCGCAGCTTCGATCTCAAAGACGTGAAGCAGGTGGTAGATGCGTTTGAGATAATGCTCCGCAACGGCAATTTCGGCAGCGGAGAGAGTTGATTCGCTCATCGCATGTACTCCCGGCGCAATTCCGCGCCGTTTGCTCACGAGCGCCCGTTGCACTGGCGCGGGTGCGGCGGGCCGGACCGATCAGCACCATCCGGCCCGCCGCGTGCAGGCGCCCGCATCATCGTGTCCCACTTGCGTTGAACACTCTTGATGCTGCGGCCGGTCTCTGCGGCGAATCGTTGTAGGTCCGTTTCCTCGCCCTGGTACTTGCACCGCTTCGTTCGCTCGCGTGGCGACCACACCTTGCACTGCATCAGCGCGTCGAGCTCGGCTTGAGTCCAGCGGCGCGCGATCCATTCCTTCTGCATCACGCCTTGTCCTCAAGCAGCTTCGTCAGCTTCAAGCTTTCGCTCGGCGAGAAGTAGGCGCCCTGGCCGGTTTTCACTGATTTCTCCAGCTTAGGCAGCACGACCGCCGCGACCCGCGCCATGCGGCGCCGGTCCCGCTGTTTGGCGCACATGACCTCGATGCACGGTTGGCAAGTTTTCTTGCCGTTGTCGTTCGGCTCGCCGCAGCGCCCGCATCGGCCCTCGACAAGCCAGCGCTCGCGCCGCGCCTTCAGATAGGCGGCCGAGTCGTAACTCACTCGGCTGGCACCAGGTGCGACAGCGCAAGCGCGCCGTCGAGCGACATGCCCGAGTCCACGAGTTGCTTGAGGAAGCGGCCACGGCCGGCCAGGTCACTCGCCATGAGCGGCGAAAAGTCGAGCATGAGGCCCGGCCGATCGAGCTTCGCCGCGAGCTCCGCCGCGATCAGCGCCCCCATCGGCTCGACTCCCAGGTGCACCCAGCGGCGTAGTGCCTCGCGCTGGGATGTTCCCTCTGCTCGCGACTCGAGTAGGACCGCCGGCAGGTTGCACGCCGACGCTACGTCCATGAAAACCGTGCGCCGCGTCGTCTCCAGAACGTCGGGCCATTCGGCGCCGATCCGCCGCTGCTCCCAGTCGCGACGGGGGGCGCCGGCCGGCCCCTGCCCGTAGCCGGCGGCCGTCGTTTCAAGCAGGACCGCTTTGCCCCGCGCGCCGCCGATATCAGCCCGGAGCTTCGCCAAGGGGTCAGTCGAGGGGTCGCCATCGGCATCGGCGCCGGTCGGCGCCGCTTCGGCCGGCACCGGGACGATTTGAGCGGGCGATGCGCCAGCCTCATCGGCGAGTCCGGTTTCGAGCCGGCCGGCCAGGGCGCCGGTGCTTTCCGCCCACTGTAGGGGTCCGACGCCAAGCCACGGCCGCGAGGGGTCCACCGCGTAACGGCAATGCACCACGGCCTCATGCGGCACGAATTGCGTCACGTTGCCCGATGGCCCGAACAGGTCGCACCGCGCCCACCACGAGGCCGGATCATGCCCGCCGCGGATATCCCAACTCCCGACCGGGCGGAGCATGAGCGCGCCGGCTTCCACGTCCACCAGGTGCAACGATTCCCCGCGGCGAATCAGGTCGCGCGCGATCAGTGCCAGCACGGCCGGGGTCACGGCCGGGGTTGCCGGCTCGAGCCGGGCGCGGGCGAAGGCCCCGGCATAGAGCGCCGCGCACGACTCAAGCGCCGCCGTCGCGAGGGCATTGCGCGTGCCGGTGCCGGCCGCCCCCGCGTACAGCGCCGCAACCACCGATTCGCTGAAGCTCGCGCGGCTTTCGGTCCGACGCTGCCACGGCCACCGCATTAGCGGATCGCCCCGGCGCGCCGCACGGTCCAAGGTGAGAGCAAACCGGCGGCACCGCAACGCCGCCAGATCCCAGCCTCATTGCCACCGGCCGTCGCCGATGGTCCTTCGTACATAAACCCGCAAAAGCGAATAATCGCCTCGTGCGCGGTATCGGCCGGCGCGTCCGGCGCTTGCCGATTGGCATGTTCAGTCCCGCTGCGGATTATGCGCGACAGGAATGCGTCATCGTCGACGTCGGCGCCTTCGTCGAGCCGCAACGCGAGCTTGACCGCCTCCAGGGTAGGCGCGGCGATCATAGCCAAACCCGCCGCCGCCGGGGCGCACCCTCCGCCCGGCGCGCTTCGACCTCAGACGCGGGATAGGCCGGCGTGTCGACCACGCCGATCGCCGCGAGCGTGGCGCGCTCGATCACGCGCACGCCCGCCTCGATCCGCTCCGCCGTCACGCGCATTTCGACACTGGCCCCGCGCATGACGCCCGCCCGCACGAGTTCAAGCACGTCATCGGCCGCGCGCGTCGCCGGCAGGTCCGCCGCGAACGCCAGGCGCTCCGCCGTATCCTCGAGCGTGAGGCCGGCTCCGATCCGGGCGAGCGGCGCCGCCCGGTCGTGCATGGCATTCAGGATCACGTCGCCGAGCGGCGCGAAGGCGCCCCGCTCGACGCGCTCGCGTCCCCAGGGCAGGCGCGCCGTGTCGCCATAGCGGACCGCGACGCCAGACAGGCGCCGGCCATCAGCATCGGCCCGGAGCTCGACATAGCGCCGCTCGGTCTTCATGGCCGCGTCTCAGGTCACGAACTTGACGCGCTGGAAATTCGCGGTGCGGACGATGCCGAAATTCCACAGATAGACCAGCGTGAGCGCGACCTCGCCCTTTGCCGCCCCGCTGTACATGTCGCGGATCAATTGCCCGCCTTCCCAGGTCGGCGCGACGGCGGCACCTTCGATGCCCCGGCCGCGTCCGACGAACGCGGCGAAGTCGCCGTTTAGCGTGGCGGTCTCGATCTCGCCACGGCTCGTGCACGTCAGGCCGTTCGCTTTCAAGAACTGCAAGACGGTCTCGTTCTCCGCTGCAGCGTTGGCGATCGTGCTGCCCCAGAGCCGGAGCGCGCCGACGGCCAGGACGCAGCGCAGGTCTTCGACCATCGTCGCGTGAATCCCGTCCACCATCGCCATGAACGGTGCCAGCGAGCCGGCCGCCGTGACCTTCTCCGCCTGCGTGATTTCGTGCTCGGTAATGGTCGCCGTGCTGAAGCCCACGATATCGGCATCGGTGCCGGTCGCACCCGCATCGCCAAGGAATATCGCCCGGTCGACGCCCTCGGTAAGCGCCATGCGCAGGTCGCGGTTGAGCGCTTCCTCCAGCATCGGCACCCGCGCTTCGTCTTCGGTGTTGAAGACAAGCCGCACGGTGTTTCGGGTCGGCTTCAACTCGGACACGCCGATGGTCCAGGCAGCATCGGCCGCCGCTTGGGATTTGGCGCGCTGCGCTGCCGACGCGCCCGCCGTGGTAATCGGGTAGGACGCTACCCCGTCTGCCACCGACTCCATGGTGACGCCGATCCGCATCGCAGCGGTGTCGGCAAAGAGCCGGTCGAGCCATCGGCGCGGCATGGTTTGCGTGTCGACGGCCGTAGCGGCCCGTTCCTCGGGAGGCGCCAACAGCGACATGGGGAACTTGTTGCCGGGGAGCTTGATCGCGGCGTTGTACTCCGCCTCGGCGCCCGCGGCGGCGCGCTGTTCCAGGGCGGCCGTGACATAGCCCCCGGTCCGCACCTTGCCGCGCAGGGCGCGAATCTCCGCCGGCTCACCGTCGCCGTTGTTCCCGAACAGCCCGCGCGCTTCGGCCTCGTCCGCCGCTTCGGCCGTGATTGCCGCCCGCGTCTCGACCTCGATTTGCTGCATCCGCTTCGTCAGCGTGTCCAGCTCGCCGCGTTGCTCGTCCGTCAGCTCGTCCAGCGCCAGAAGCTCGTTCAGGCGCTGCCGCTTCTCGCTCGCCTCAATCGCGAGTTTCTGGCGCTTCGTCATCGTTCCCTCTCAGGTCAGTTCGGCCGCGAAGTGGCGCCATGCCGCCACCGCAGGCGCCACCGGGCGCCGCCGCAGGCGTTCGGCGCCCTCGCGCCGCGTCTTCGCGATATGACAGCCCCGGCTAAGGGTCTGGCAGTTCGCGGGATCGTAGGGGTCTTGTGCGGGGTCGCGCTCGAGCGGCACGACATGATCGCATTCCAAGCGCCCGGACCGGCCGCAGCAGCGGCACCGCCACCCATCGCGAGCGAACACAGCGCGCCGCGTGCGCTCCCACCGGGCCCCGTCGAGCCTATGGTGCCGCCGACTCATCCGACGATTGCCGAGCGCAGCGGGCGCCTGGCCGGCCGCGTGTCGGTCCGCGAGCCGAGCGCGACGGCCACAATCGCAGCCGCCGCCGCGTCGTCGCGAGCGCGAAGGCGCCGCCCGCCTTCCGAATTCTTCGCGAGCTTCGCGTTTCCGGCGGGGTCCATCACGACTCGCGCTTCGCTCATCGCGTGGCGGAGCAACAGGGACTCGACCGGCCGCACCTTGCCCTCTAGACAGGCGCGCCGGAACGCCCGCACATCTTCCCCGCCATCTTTGTACCCCTGCCCCCGCACCGCGAAGGGCGCGAACGGAACGTGCGCCGCGTTCAGCGCGTCGTAAGCCTCAGCGTCCCGCCATCGGTCCGCCGCGATCGCGGCCGGCGCCCCGAATTTCGCGAGCGCGTGCCGGAATAACCCTTCAAGCTCGACAGCGCGCCGGCCGCACCGGAGCAATTCGCCCCGGTCCGCGCATAGCTGGTAGAGCGGCCCGACGCCATCGCGGAGTCCGCGCTCGGCAAGGCTCGGCTCCCACGGGAAAGCCGCGAGCACCTCCAGGCGCCCCGTGGCCGGCCAGAAAGCCGCAACGGCCGATTGTGCCGCCGACGTGCCCAGGTCTAATCCCCAAACCGGGCGCCCGGCGCGCGGCACGTCGCCCTCAATGCGCTGCCACGTCGACGCGTCCAACAGCGTCGCGGTCTCGACATCGGAGACGCCCATATTGAGCCGCAGCGCCTTGAAGCTCGGCAACAGGGACGAATCACGGCGCGCCGCCTTCGCCTCGCGACGAATCGCCAACTCCAGGTCCGGCATATGGTCGAGCGACGGGTTAGACCGCCTCCAGGTCGAGCGCGCGAAGGGCGAATCGCCCGGCCGCGCCGCGTGAGCCTGCGAATAATCGGCCTCGCGGAGCGCAATCGCGAAGGGGTGCGAGTCATCGGCCGGCCGGGTGCCGATCAGCAACAGTCGCGAATTCGGGATCTTGCCCGCCGCCGTTCGCAGCGCTGCCAGCATCTCCGCGACGCGTGGCGCCGGCCATTGGGCAAGCTCGTCGCCGATGGTCAGCACGGGCGCCGCCCCGTGAAGCCGGCGCGGGTCGCTCCCCTTCACGGTCAGCCGCGCCTCGCTCGCCTTGTGAACAATCTCAGCCTTGTTGACCGAATCTTGCACCCGGAATGCGCCCGCCGCGATTTTCGGGGCGAGGAAGCGCAGTACGTGGCGAAAGACGATCCGGCCCTGTTCGTGCGAGCTCGCGACGATCAGCACTTCGCCGGCCGGCGCCGCAAGCGGCCCGTCGAGCGCCGCGCACGCAATCGCCGCCGTGAGCGTCGATTTGCCCCCGCCCCTCGCGAGCGTGAGCGCCGATTCCGACACGCCGTCCGCCAGTGCGCCGCGCAGAAAGCGCGCCTGCCAGCGCAGCACCGCGAACGGCTCCCCAGCGCGCCGCCCCTGCCCGATCACGAGGCCGCGCACATAGCGGCGGGTTCGGTCCGCCAAATTCATCGCGATTTTTCCCCTCGTGACTTGGGGCGCACGGTCGGGGCGCCGGGCGCCCTCCAGGCAACAGGGGTCCCCGTGCGTTGTGCGGTGCAGTGTGGCGTTCGCATGTGCAACATTGGAACTATTCTAATTCCAATGTGTCAAGCGACATTGCCGAGTTGAGATTCGAATTGTGTTCCCGTTCCCTATAGCTGGGAACGGAATTCGATTTATTGGTGGAGCTCGTAACGGTAGGGACGGCCTCTCTTTCCCTCTCCGGTGCGCACGATGTCGCGCGACTCGGTCAACGTCTTGAGGGCGGCAGTCAGGCTTTGTTTGCGCTGCCCGATGACTTCGGCGATGTCGCCGGCGGTCCGCGCTTCGCCGACTTCGCGTAGGTGCTCGATGATCGCCGTGCGAGCGCTGTTGCGCGCGATTGCCGCCTTGGTCTCGCCAGCCGATATCCACTGCTTGCAGGGGTCGAGCTCAAGCACGGTTTCTGGCATGTCCTGTCCCGCACGTTGCCGGGTCGAGAGCGTGCGGGAGTCGTCATCGTTGCGCTTCATGCTCAGCAGACAATCGAACGAGCCGAAGAGCGCTGTAGAGCCCAGGGCTTCATCGCCGGGATCGGCGCGGCTTTTCCGGGCATGGTGAACGGCCATGACGTGACAGCCGGTCGAGCGTGCCATGTCAACGAGCGGTGCCAGCGCCTTCATCATCTCCGCGTAGTTGTTGCCGTCGTCAACATTCAGCAGCCGAAAGACGGGGTCGACGATCACGAGCGCCGGGTGCTGGCCATCGACCAACGCGGACAGCGCGTTTGTAGGCTCGAGCGGAGCGGGGCCGACATGGGAGACGATGGGATCCTCGGCAACGGCACCCATCGCGCGGAAGTGCTCCGCGACGGCTCCCGCTTGTTCCTCAAGTGCGACGTAGACGACGAGACCCTGTTGAACCTCGCGTCCAAGCCAAGGGTCGCCGCGCGCAACGGCCAAGGCGAGGCACCGCGCCAAGGTGGCCTTGCCGGCCTTCGGCTTGGCCACCAACAAAGAGCACCCGCCGGCCGAGAGCATGTCATCGACAAGCCAAGTGACGCCTTCATGATTCATTGAAAGCAACTCCCCCATCGACATGCAGGCGAAGCCCGAAGGATTCGAATTCTGTTCCCGCCTATAGGGTAGGGGAACGGAATTCGAAACGGCGGCCTCGATATCGAAGCCTTCCGGGATGGCGTCTGCCAAGTCCCAGCCGGGCGCGAAACCGTTTTCTGGTGTGAAGCCCGATGTGTCCACGATTCGGGCGCTGGTGGCGCCCGCAGCGAGACACAGGCGCGCGCATTCTTCGATGTGCTCCCGCGCCTCGTGCGGATTCTCCGCGTCCGGCTTCTCTGCGTCCGGCCAGCCTACGACCGCTCGACCGTGCGCCGGGGTCCAATCGGTTTGCGCGGCTTTGCCGGCGCCGCCGATCGCCGTGGTCGCCTCGTAGCGGTCGCCGAAATGGTCATGGGCGCACAAGGCGGTTTTCTCGCCTTCGACCACGAGCAACGGCTTGCCGGGATTCGCCAAGAGGCTGCCCAGGCGATAGAGCGGATAACCCGTCGCCGGCGGCTTCGCGCCCTTCGGGTCGCGCCATATGGGCGGAGTGCCGCATTTCTTACCGTCGGGCCCTTCGCGTCGCTTGACGGTCACGAGCAAGGAGTCGTCTGCCATTCGATAGGGATGGTCCGTGATGGTCGCGCTCGGCACGTGGCGTTCGCCGTTGCGAGGGGTCTCCCAAAGCCCCCGCGAGCGCAGCGCTTCAATCACCTCCTCTTGCGAGCATCCAGTGTGGCAGCGCACGAGGGGGCGCCCATCGTCGCCTTCGTCGATGCTCAGGGATGGGTTGTGGTCATCGTGAGCAGGGCAACGAGCGCTCCACCCGTTGCCGGAACGCCGACCATTCAGGGCCGCAGCGATGTCCGCAGCCGACAGCAAGGCTGCCCCTATCCGAGCGGTTGCGCTCAGGCTGCCGGCCGATGCTCCCCGGTCGCGCGCGGCTCGACGACGCGAGCGTCGAGCCAGGCGTTGAGGTCGCGGCCCAGGTAGAACACGCGGTTGCCGAATTTCGTGTATTGCGGCCCACGGCCTTCGCAGCGCCACACGGCCAACGTGCCGCGGGTGGCGATCAGCCTCATCTCGGCATCGCCGGGAGCGTAATATTTTTCGGGATCAAACCTGCGCATGAGTGCCTCCATTTGCTCGCGTGAATGGAGGCTAAGCGGGGTTGGGTGGGTAAGTCCCCAGCGTTTTTTACCCACTCCGATAGGAGCGCTTCATGGCTCGATAGGCGTTGCGCGCCTTGTCTGGATTCAGGTCGGGATACCTCTCCTTCAGTCGTTCGGCGGCCAGCTTCGCCGCCGCGCGGTCGGAAATGTCAGGGTCCAGCAAGGCGATCGCGTGAGCGACCATGTAGATCGCCTCGTCCCGCACCTTGTTCCGGTTTGAAGGGGGCGGGGTCCGCTTGACCAAGGCAACGTCGACCAGCCATTCGTCGAGTTCAGGCGGCCGCGGTTCTCCCAAGTCGCGGAGTCGCTCGACTTCGGCCAAGCAAGCGTCCCATGACCGCAGTTCAGTCGCGGACGCGCGGATGGACAGCCGGCCTGCGTAGTTGAGCGCAAGGCTGGCCATCGCGTCCGCCCATTCTTCGGCGGTTGGGAGCCTAGCCATTGCGCCCCCGCACCGGCACCACGTCGCCGGCTTTGCCTTCCATCATTGCGGCCATTTCCGCGCCGACGGTTTCCCGCGCTTCCCGCACGGGGTCGGCGAGCGCCCGGACGTACCTATCGGCCATCTGGGTTGTCTTGTGCCCCAGCAGGTCGCGCAGCACGTGAGTGCCTACGCCCGCCATCGCGGCTCGAGTCATGACGGTGCGGCGCAAATCATGCAGCCGCACATCCTCAAGGCCGGCGGCCGCGGCGACGCGGGCAAAGCATTGGCGGACTCGCTTGTAGGTTGCCGGCGAGCGGCCGCCGGTGTTGGTGAACGTCCATGCGCCAAAGCGCGGCAGATCCGCGAGGATGGCCAAGGCGGGCGATGGTAGGTCATGCCAGCGGCGGCCTGTCTTGGTTTCCGGGAGCAACAAGCGGCCCGATTCGAAGTCGATATGCTCCCACCTGACGGCCAGCACTTCGCCGATGCGTAGGCCAGTAACCGCCGCGAAGCGGATCGCGGCGACATTGGCCGGGAATCGCGCCTCGGCATCGCTCAGCGCCGCCGCGAGTGCCGCGAGCTCCGAAGGGGCAAGGGTCCGGTCGCGCGCTTCTTCGCGGGCGCGCTCGACTCCACGCGTCGGGTTGGTGCCGTGAGGCCGCGAGCCCCACGTCTCGGCGAGCCTGAAAAGGCCGCTGGTCAGCGCCAAGACGCGATTGCGCGTAACGCTCGGCAGCGGAGCAACCATCCGCTCGACGTCGGCCCGCGTGACATCTACGACTCGCCGCTTGCCGATGGCCGGGAGAATATGAGTCCGCGCCTGATAGCCATAAGTCTCGACCGTGCCGGGCTTCATGCGCCCGCGTGCGATGCGGGCCGGCGCTTCGACAGCAAAGAATTGCTCGACCAATTCAGCGACGGTCGGCGCCTCGCGTGCGGCGCGGCGCCGCTGCAATGGGTCAGCTTCCCCGGCACGGATTGCGGCGAGCTCGCTCCCGGCCCGCTCGCGTGCAGCCTTCAGGTTGATTTCGGAACAACGCGCCAGCGTGGCCCGTCGCTCCCGTCCGGCGACGCGATAGTTGAGAATGTAGGACTTGGCGCCGGCCGGGGTCACTCGCACACCGAGTCCTTTCACGGTGTCATCCCAGAGAATGCGCGCTTTCGACTCCGGCTTCGCGTCCCTGATTCGCCGCTCGGTCAGCCCTCTTGTGTTCCGGTCAAGTGCCATATCGTCGCCTTCCGTGTCAGCACTATGTCAGTGAGGCGACAGTATCAGCGCTAAAGAGCGCTAAAGCAAGCTAATCGGACTTTACACGTAAACGACTGATACAAAGAGGAATACCGCAACGCCGCTAAGCAGAGCTAATCCCGCCGCAGGGTTGGAGTTCTTGTCTGGGGGTCAAGGGGTCGGCGGTTCGAATCCGCCCGCTCCGACCATTTCCTTAGAAGCTCGCGGTGGGAGTCTGCGTGCGCCGGCAGGGCACGGGGAGGGGAGTGCGCAGCAATGCGCATTCCTAGGTCAACTGCGGGGGTTCCCCGGCAATGGGCATACCTTTCACGATCAACCGTCCTGAGGACCTGTAAGGGTAAAACCTTCATAGCCCTTGGCCACGATTTCATCGCAAATGTCGCGGTAAGCGCCGACGCCGCCGACATAGGGATAAATGACGCGCGGCTTGCCCGGGATGTTCGCGCCGACATACCAGGTGTTGGACTGAAAGAAGAGCGTCTTGTCGGCCGCTTCATTGACGTGGAGCATCCAATCGTCTTCGGCCTCGGCGGTTGCCTCAATGCTGTCGATTGCGTGCTCCTCCAGGTAGGCGATGCAGTCGGCGATCCATTCGATGTGTTGCTCGAGCGAGTTCATCATGTTGCTGAGCACCGAGGGGCTGCCGGGGCCCGTGACCGTGAAGAGGTTGGGGAAGCCCGCAACCGCGAGCCCGAGATAGCTCCTCGGGCCATCCGACCATTTCTGCTTGAGCCCGATGCCGCCCCGGCCCCGAATGTCGATGTTGAAGAGCGCACCGGTCATGGCATCGAAGCCCGTGGCGAACACGATAGCGTCGAGCTCGTGCTCTTGGCCTCCGGCCTTGATGCCGCCCGGCGTAATCTCTTCGATTGGCGTAGCCTTCAGGTCGACCAGGCTGACATTGGCTCGGTTGAAGGTCTCGTAATAGTCGGTATCGACGCACATCCGCTTTGTGCCGAGCGGGTGATCCCTTGGACACAGAAGGTCCGCGATCTCGGGGTCGTCGACCCGTTGGCGGATCTTGTTGTGCGCGAACTCCACGGCAAAATCGTTTGAGGTCTTACTGGTGATGAGGTCGTTGAAGGACTGCAGGAAATTGAAGGAGCCCTCCTGCCACCGCCGCTCGAACGTCCTCTCGCGCTCCTCCGGCGAAACATCGAGCGCCGAGGTTTCGGAGATCTCGAAGATATCGCCGACGCGCGTACCGCGGGCGCGTCTGCGTAGCTCGGGATAGCGCGACTTCCACTCCTGTATGGCATCTTCGTCGAGCGGGCCGTTCCACGCCGGAACGCTGAAGTTCGGTGTGCGCTGGAAGACGGTGAGGTGAGCCGCCTGCGCGGCAATCACCGGTGCCGACTGGACACCGGACGAGCCCGTCCCAATTACGGCGACGCGCTTGCCTGTGAAGTCGATCTCCTCATGCGGCCAGAGGCCGGTGTGATACCAGTCGCCTTCGAAGCGCTCCAAGCCCTCGTAATCGGGGATGTACGGGGTCGACATGCAGCCCGTCGCCATGATGCAGTACCTGGCGGAGAAGCGCTCACCGCGGTCCGTCTCGACGATCCACCGGTTCGTGGCATCGTCGAACATCGCGCTCGTGACACGGGTCTCGAGCCGTATGTCTCGTCTGAGGTCGAACCTGTCCAGAACGTGTTCTATGTAGCGCAGGATCTCCGGCTGCCTCGCGTAGCGCTCGGTCCACGTCCATTCTTGCTGGAGCTCGTCGGAGAACGAGTAGGAATAGGTCATGCTCTCCACGTCGCAGCGCGCACCGGGATAGCGGTTCCAGTACCAGGTGCCGCCGGCGCCGCCGCCCGCCTCGATCACCCGAGCGGAAAGACCCAACTCGCGGCAACGCCGCAGCATGTAGATTCCGGAGAAGCCGGCGCCGACGATGATGGCGTCGATGTTGGCTTGTGGCATCGGTCCGCCTCCTAAGCCGTCCCAAACGCTTCGCGGAGTGCTGCGCGAACGGTCGTCTGGGCCTCAGCCGCGATATTCGTGCCGCGGCTCTCCGAGCCGCGCGACCTCGCCTGCGTGGTCGCGTCTCTCGCTTCGGAGGAAGCAGCGCTGATGATCGGCCAGACCATCAGCCTCAACGGACGCAATGCCATCGTGGGCGCATTACCCCGCTGCCTAGTCCCTAGTCCCTAGTCCCGTCCGGCATTCATGACCGCCTGGGCGAGGCATTCGGGCGTCTTGTCGGCGACGCCGGTAATGATCATGCCGCCAAAACTGCGGCCCATGGTGACCACACAGCTGAGATTGTCAACGGCGGCTGGAGTATGTACCGGCGCTGGAGCGGGCCCCGGAGGCCGCCGATCCAATTCGCCTTTCGAGCTCCGAGTCAGAGCCGCCCTCCATCGCACCCAACAACGTAACACCCAAATTAGAATCCCAGTTAAGGAGGTCCCGGCCCGAAAGTCATCCGGGAAACGCGGGCTCAAGGAAAGCCCGGCCGCAATAAACGGCCGGGCCAATTTTTCTCGTACTGGCGACCCGGTGTTAGTCGTCGTAGTAGCCCGAATCCTCCATGATGCGACGGCAGCGTCTGTCCATCGCCTCCAAGGCGTCTTCGATATCCTTTTGATCGTTGACGTAATCGGCACCCTCCTCGCCGAATGCCGAGACCAGCGGGATGGCTTCCGGCACCAGCATGAGATAGGGCGTTGCAACCCGGATCGCCTTCGCCAATCCCTTAAAAAAGTTCCGCTGATCGGCGTACTTGCTGAGAAGCGATACGCGCGATGGCTGACCGCCCGCTTCCACCATGGCCTGGCCGATGCGCGGATCGGTCATGTCGCCGGAGTTGATCCACTTGATCCACTCCCACGCCGCCTGGTGGTCGGCGCTCCACGGCGGGATGAATTGGCCGAGCCCGCCGGTCAGAGCCTTGTGAACACCTTCCGGATTGCTGCCGCGCGGCGGAACATCCCAGTGAAACTCCTCCGGGAACTTGCTGTACTCCGGTTTGTTCAGGACCGCGGTACCCCAGGTGTTCGGACCGAGGAGGGCGCTCCCGTTCGCGAACGCCCGGTTCACTTCGTCCTCGGTCGCGTTGCTGGTGACCGGGTGCGCGTAGGCCTGCAGCTCCTTCATCACCTTGAGGGAAAGATACCCGGCTTCGGTGTTGAAGGTCGGGTTCCAATACCCCTTCTCCATCCGGTCGAACCACGAACCGCCATGGGCTGCCAAGGCCGCCCAGAAGTTGAACCCGAACCAGGCACCGCGCTGTAGCGAAGCGCAGTAGGCGTACACCTCGTTGTCGGGGTCATGGACCTCTTTGGCGGCCTCTATCCACTCGTCGTATGTCTCCGGATACGAGATTCCATGCTTGTCGAGAACGTCCTTGCGATACGTCGCCAGAAGGGCATTGCCGTCAGGTGTCAGGCCATAGAGTTCACCGTCCTGCTCGGGCGGCACGCGATAGAGCTTGGAGATCTCCCGCGGCACGTCGTTCAGGTAGTCTTCGAACCATGCCGGATCCTGATCGGCAAACGGCTGAAGCGGGGTAAGCGCCTCTTTTGCGTACATGCTCGGCCATTGGCCGTAGTCGGTGTAGATCACGTTGAAGGTGTCGATCTGCGACTCCATCATCACGTTGATCTTCGGGAACGTCTCGCCGATCGGCTCAGCGACGAAGTTGACGTCAATGTTGGGATAGACCTGCTCGAACAGCGGAAGGGCTGCCCGCATGGAGCCCTCCCAACGCAGGCCCGACGATGTGTAGACGTTCACCGAACCGGAAACGTCGGCGCGTACTTCTCTCGGTTTCCAAGTCGCGGCAAGCGCCGCCGCAGAGGCCGCCGCTCCCTGCATCAAGCGGCGCCGGGTGATCCTGAAGCGCCGGGTCTCCTCCAGAGTCCGATTGAGAACCTCGTCTGATTTGTCAGCCATGCTTTCTCTCCCTGGGGCGGTTATGGTTCTTTTTGCCCCGCATCGAGGCTGGTCCCTGGGGCGGTTGTAGTTTTTGTTGGCCCACACCAAGGACTATCATTGGGGCGGTTATGGTTCTTTTTGGCCCACATCAAGGCTAAGCGCGCTGAACAGGCCGCGTCAAGCTGCGCGTCAGGCGTTCGATCCTCTTATGGTTCACGATCCAGCCGCGATGCTCGAGCCCAAGCTTGAATTGGGACGGCCCTCGGGGCCAACGGATTTACCTCCCTTGTGTTGACAACGAAATGCGCCAGCGTCAGCGGATTCAATAGATTGGAACGAAAGTCTTGCTCATATTGGACAGCTTCGGAGTTTAGGGTTTGGCCGTCGGAATGGTGACATGTCGGTGATACACCGACGCTTCCTCGCGTAATAGCCGCTGGGATAACCCACTAAGCCATTGATTCGAATGGCGCGCCCGGCAGGACTCGAACCTGCGACCCCTTGATTAGGAATCAAGTGCTCTATCCGGCTGAGCTACGGGCGCTCTGCTCCCATCGATAGCGGCGGCGGGGGGTTTGTCAATCGGCAGCGTGCGGCAAAGCCGTCTCAAGCGTCGGCGAGGGCCGCCGGGCTCTCCGGCAGGATCTGGCCGCCGTCGAGGACCAGCGCCTGGCCGGTGATGAAGCGCGCCTGGTCGCTCGCGAGGTAGACGGCGGCGTAGGCGATGTCCTCGGTCTCGCCGATGTAGCCGGCCGGAATGATCGACCTGATTTCCTCGACCTGCTCCCCGCCCAGCTCCACCAGGCCCTGAGTCATGATCGAGCCGGGAGAGATCGCGTTGACCGTGATGTTGTGCTTGGCGAGCTCCAGCGCCGCGCCCATGACGAAGGCGTTCACGCCACCCTTGGACGCCATGTAGTGTGAGAGCCTGGGCCAGCCCACATTGGGGCCGGTGATCGACGAGATCACGACGATGCGGCCCTGCCCCTGCGCCTTCATCTGCGGGATGCAGGCCCGGACGCCGTAGAAGACTCCCTTGAGGTTGGTTTCGAGCACGTCGTCCCAAGTCTCGTCGCTCATGTCCACGATGTGGGAGGTGGGGAAGATTCCGGCGTTGGCGCAGAAGACGTCGATGGCGCCGTAGCGCTCGATGCAGGCCGCCGCCATCCGCTCCATGTCGGCGCGCTGCCTGACGTCGGCCTGGAGGAACGAGGCCTCGCCGCCGGCGGCCGCGATCTCGTCGGCCGCGGCCTGGCCCGCCCCCGCGCTGCGGTTCACCACCAGCACGCTCGCGCCCTCGTCCCCCAACACCGTCGCCATC
>JAPOPO010000613.1 GCA_026712885.1 Rhodospirillales bacterium
AACCACGCCGTGCCGTCGCCGTCGTGGTGCATGTACATGTAGTACCCGACGAACCGTTCGTCGTCCGGATCCTCGGACAGCACACCGGCGCGGATCGCGGCGTCGAACACCGCGTCGCTGTCTTCCTCGATCCACAGCCGGGCATCCCCCGGTGCCCGCCGCACGGCCTTGCCGTTCATCTGCATGACCCCGCCATCGTCCCGATCGGTTCACACGCGTGGACGGGCTCGCCCCGTGCCGTTTCGCAATACACGAGGAACCAGACCACCACCGCCGCGATCGCGACCTGATAGACCAGAATCAGCACCATCCCGGAGGCGAACACGCGAAAGTTCATGTCTCGCCGCCCGGTGCCTGCGCACCCGATCCTGCCGCCCGCAGGGCTGCTGTCCGCGGGGGCGCCGCTCGTCCGGGATCTGGCGGGTGGTGCCGTGGCCCGCGTCGCGCGGCGCGGCGGGCCGTTGTCCCCGCCGCTCAAGAAACGCACCGCCCCGATGCGCCCGGACGTCGCCGCCAGGCGCTGGCTCGAGGCCCTGCGGACGGCCCTGCGGGCAGCAGACCTGCGGGCAGCAGACCCGCGGGCAGCAGAATCGCGTGCGCAAACACCGGGAGGCGGGACATGAATTTTCGCGTGTTCGCCTCCGGAATGCTGCTGATCCTGGTCTATCAGGTCGCGATCGCGGCGGTGGTGGTCTGGTTCCTCGTGCATTGCGAAACGGCGCGGGGCGAGCCCGTCCACGCGTGTGAACCGATCGGGACGATGGCGGGGTCATGCAGATGAACGGCAAGGCTGTGCGGATGCCGGGGGATGTCCGGCTGTGGATCGAGGAAGACAGCGACGCGGTGTTCGATGCGGCGATCCGCGCCGGCGTGCTGTCGGAGGATCCGGAGGACGAACGCTTTGCCGGTTACTACATGTACATGCACCACGACGGCGACGGCACGGCGTGGTTCAAGCACCGCGAGACCCGTGCCTACATCACGATGGGGGCTGCGCCCGGCAGGGCTGCGTCGGGCAGAACTGCGCCCGGCAGCATGGACGCCGGGAAGAAACCGGGACGTTTCGCGCGCCCCGGAAAGGCGCTGTGGGCCACGGTCGTGCTGGCCGGGGTGTTCCTGGCGGGCGCGCTGATGAGTTCCGACCGCGATGGGCCGCGCGTCGGCACGGTCCGCCTGAACGACCTCACCGCGGAGTTCTATGCCGGGGCTGTCCAGAACGCCGATTCCCCCGAAGCGGCGGCGCAGGCCGCACGGGACTGGGGAATGCGACTGGAAACGGCCCTGGATTTGGTTGCCAGGCGTCACGGGGTGGTGCTGCTGCCCGTGGAGGCGGTGGCGGCGGGGGCCGTCGACTACACCGTCGATGTGCGAGTCGCAATGCGCTGGGCTGTGCCCGGTCCGGATGCGCCAGGCACGGCTGCACCGGGCACGGCTGCGCCGGGCGGTGCGGGTCCGCAACGACCGGAGCCTGCGCAATGACCGGAAACGCCGGGACATACGCTGACCGCAAGGCTGCCGCCCAGAGGGCAGTCGTCCGCAAGCCTGCCGCCCGCAGGGCTGGCGTGCGCAGCACTGCCGTGCGCAGCACACGCAGCGGGAATCGGATGCTGGCGGCGTTTGCGGTGTTGGCCGGGTTGTTCCTGCTCGTGGCGTCCCGCGTGCACGTCAACGCGAGCTGGTCGGACGACGCCTGGGGCTACCTGCTGCTGCCGATGGGCAATCCGCGCAAGGGCGATGTGGTGATCTTCGATCCGCCCGAGAGTCTGCGTGCGCAAGCACCGTATCTGAAGAGTGTGGTCGGGGTGCCGGGCGATACGGTCTCGATGGACGCGGCCGGGGAGGTATCGCTCAACGGGGAGGCCGTCGCCCGCGCGAAGCCGCGTGCGCTGGACGGGCGGACGCTTGTGCCGATCGCGCCGGTGACGATCCCGGCCGGGCACTACTACCTGCACGCCGATCACGCCGACAGCCACGACAGCCGGTATGCGGAGGTGGGACTGGTGCCCGGGGACCGCATTCTGGGCCGTGCGATAGCCCTGCCGGATATACCGTGGCTTGGGCTTGAGGGTCCGGCGGTACAGCCGAAGGCGGACGGGCAGGAGACACACCCATGATGAGCCTGCGCGACGTTCACGGCCGTAGCGCCATCGCGGCGGTGTGGCTCGCGGGTCTGCTGGAGGCCGCCTACCCGGTCTCGGCGAAGGACCTGGGGGTCTGGGGCGAGGTCTGGCCCATCGAGGAATCCGACCTGCTGGTGCAGTTCGAGACGGCGCTGAAGTATCTGGAGGCGTCGGGCGAACTGGCCCGCATGAACGAAGAGGCCCGGGCACGGGCG
>JAPOPO010000309.1 GCA_026712885.1 Rhodospirillales bacterium
CCCCTGAGTGGCAGGGGAAATTCGCTGAGGCCCCGGGGCGCCGCGGCCGGCCGAAATCCGATGTGACGAAAGTTCGAACCACGCTTCGTCTCGACCCTGACGTCCTCGCCGCCTTCCGCTCGGGCGGGCCAGGTTGGCAAAGCCGCATCAACGAAGCGCTCCGAAAGGCCATGGGCCTCCCCTGAGGAGGGGAACCTTTTTTCCCCGCCAACGGCAGGCAATGCGGCTGTTCCGCCCCGGCGATAGCGGATCGAGTCATCGGCTCCGGGTGAAAAAGAGCGCGGTCAGGGGGCGAGGAGGCGCAGCAGGCCGGGGTCGGCCTGCACTTCGTCTGCCGTTCCTTCTATCGCGACCTGGCCGCGGTCGATGACATAGGCATAGTCGGCGATGGAAAAGGCGAGTTCCATGTGCTGCTCGACGATCACCAGCGCCATCTCCTTGCTCAAGGCCGCGAGCCGCTCGGCGATCTCCTCGATCACGCCAACCCACACGCCTTCCGTCGGCTCGTCGAGCAGCAGCAGCTTCGGCCGGCCCAGAAGCGCACGGCCGATGGCGAGCATCTTGCGTTCCCCCCCGCTGAGCGTGCCGGCAATCTGGTCCAGCCGGTCCGCCAGTTTCGGAAACAGGGAGAGGCTCTGGTCGATCTCCCGGGAGTCGGGATTGCCGAGCGCGCCGATGGCGAGATTCTCGCGCACGCTGAGGCCGCTGAACACGGCATGCTCCTGCGGCACATATCCGAGCCCGCGCCGCGCGCGCCGTTCGGTGGAGAGCCGCGTGCAGTCCTCGCCATCCACGACGACCCGTCCGCTGCGCGGGCGCAGTTCCCCGGCGATGCTCTGCAGCAGGGTGGTCTTGCCCGCGCCGTTGCGCCCCAATATCGCGACCGCTCCGGTGTGCGGCGCCCTGATCGACAGGTCGAACAGCACCTGGCTGCGGCTGTAGAAGGTGCACAGGTCGTGCACTTCGAGGAGCGGCCCGTCAGACACGGCTGAGATACACCTCGCGCACTTTCTCGCTGTTCTGGATCTCGGCGACCGTGCCGCTGTCCACAACGACGCCCTGGTTCAGCACCGTCAGCCGGTCGCAGATTTCGCGAATGAAGTCGAGGTCGTGCTCGACGATAACCATGGCGCAGTGGCCGCGCACCGGCTCCAGGATTTCGGCGGTAGCCCAGCGCTCCTCGGGGCTCATCCCGGCGGTGGGTTCGTCCAGAAGCAGAAGTTTGGGTTGCCGGACGAGCGCCATGGCGATTTCCAGCCATTGCTGCTGGCCGTGGGACAGGATGCCGGCGAGGTCGTCGCTGCGCTCGATCAGGCGGAAGCGGGCGAGGGTCTCGCGGATCCGCGCATCGTAGCCGCCCCGGGTCAGCGAACGCACCAGGTCGCGCAGGCGGTCGCCGGCCTGGAGCGCCAGCAGGACATTGTCATAGACGGTGAGGTTGGGCATCACGCTGGTGATCTGGAACTTGAGGCTGATGCCGAGCCTCGCCCGCCGCTCGGGCGGAAGTGCGGTAATATCGGTGCCGGCGAAACGGATTGCGCCCCCTGTCGGAATTTCGGCTCCGGCAATACATTTCATTAGGGTGGATTTGCCCGATCCGTTGGGACCGACCAGGCCGTGGAACTGGCCTTCGGCGACCGAGAAGGCGACCCCGTCGAGCGCCCGCAAGGCGCCGTAGAGCTGGACGACGCCTTCGGCCTCAAGCAGCGCCATCGTCGCCGTCCTCGCCTTTCGGGGGCTTCCCGAACCGGCCGTATCGCTCTCGTTCGGGCACCAGCAGGCCGATCAGGCCTGTCGGGCGGAACATGACCACCACCAGGAGCAGTGCTCCAAGAATGATCGGCCAGATTTGCGGGTACCGGTCGGCCAGCTCGAACCCGACATATTCTATGGCGCCCACCCCGATTACCGCGCCGATCAGCGTGCCGATGCCGCCGAACAGGACGAAGATCACGGCCTGGGTGGACACCAGGATCCCGATCGAGTTGGGCCAGATGAACCCGTCGTGGAAGGCCAGCAGGCCGCCGCCGAGGCCGGCGATGGAGCCGGCGAGCGCAAACATCATCGTCTTGTATGTCTGCACGCGGTAGCCGAGGAAGGTCAACCGCGACTCCTGCTGGCGTACTCCGGCGAGCACCAGGCCGAACTGCGACCGCACCAGCCAGCGGCACAGCAGGTACACGCCAAGCAGCAGGCCGAGCACCATGTAGTAGAACACAGGCCCCTCATAGAGCGGGTAATCGCCGACGGTGAGCGAGGGAATCGACGGAATGCCGTTCTGGCCGCCGAGATAGTACCAGGACAGCGCCAGCCTTTGCCCGATATAGGAGCCGGTGAGCGTGCCGAGGGCGACGAAGATGATCGGCGGCGGAAACCGGGTCATCAACAGGAACCATCCGACGAACAGCGACAGCACGAACCCGACGGCGACCGCCATCGGCAAGGCGATGAACACCGAAGTGATCTCGAGGTCGCGCGCTGCGACCGCCACGGCATATCCGGCCCCGCCGAAGAACAGCGCCTGGCCGAAGCTCATGATCCCCGCATAGCCCCAGCAGAGGTCGAAGCTGATCGCCAGCAGGGCGAGAATCATCACCCGGGTAACGAAGATCACCCAGAAATGGTCCAGCCCCGCAGGCATCGCCAGCAGCGCGGCCAGCACCGCCACCTCCAGAACCAGGATGACGGGCCAGCCGCGCGGGTTGAGGGTCATGGCAGCTCAGGGATCAAAGGCATTCCCCCGGCTCGACCATGCCGTCGCTCTGTTCCGCGATCTCGTAGCGTCCGCTCTTGCAGACCGCGATATACATGTTCATGCGGCAATGATACGTGCCCGGCACCATTTCCGACCCGCCGCCCGGGCCGTTCTCGATCTTGGCATGGTCGATCGCAGCCGCGACATCGTCGCGCTCCAGGTTGCCTGCCTCGTTGACCGCGGCTTCCCACATCTTGAGGCCGCGATAGATGCCGGTCGCAGCGCTGCCCGCAGCGAAGCCTGGGCCGTCCGGGAACTTCGCGTCGTATCTGGCGTGCAGGTCTGCGCTGAACCGGTGCTCTCCGCCATCCGATATGGCGCGGAAATAGTCGAGGCAGCTCACCAGGCCCTCCATCTCGTGGGGCGGATGGAAGTTGAGCAGGTTCTCGTCGTAATAGACGCAGGACAGGCGCCCGCCCCGCTGCTGGTAGCCCGCCTCGTACACCTGCTTCACGAAGGGCGCGAGGCCCGGCGGGATCACGGTGAAGAACACGATGTCGATGTTCTCGTTCATGATCTTGGAGACGGTCGCGCTGTATTCGATCTGGTCGAGCGGATAGTACTCCTCGAATACCACCTCGCCGCCATTGGCCTCGACCACCTTGCGCGCATACTCGTTGAGCCGGTGCGGCCAGATATAGTTCGCCGAGGGGAACGCGAAGCGCTTGGCGCCGTCGGCCATCAGCCAGGGAATCAGCGCGTCGCATTGCTGCGCCGGGGTGGGGCCGGTGCAGAAGAGGTAGGGCGTGCACTCGCGGCCCTCATAGAGCTGCGGGTAGATGTAGAGCGTGCGTCCGCGATTGACGATCACATCCTTGATCGCATTGCGCATGGAACTGGTGATGCCGCCCAGGACCACATCGACCCGGTGGCGCTGCACCAGCTTGCGCACATTGTTGACTGCGACCGATTCATTGGACGCGGTGTCCTCGATATAGAGCTCGAGCGGCCGGCCGATCACACCGCCGGCGGCGTTGATGTCCTCGACCATCATGCGGGCGGTGTTGGCGCAGGCATTGCCGGCAATGCCGATCGCGCCGGTCAGGTCGGTAGCGATGCCCACCTTGATCGGATCGGCCGCACTGGCCCATTTCGCCGGGACCACCCAGCTGCCGAGGCCCGTCGCTACGGCGCCGGCCGTCCAGGCGGTGCTCGCAAGGAAACGGCGGCGAGGGAGCGCGCCCCATCCTCCGTTCGCAGATTCACGTTCGCTCATCTCAGAGTCTCCTCTTGGTGAACAGGCCCGTGGGCCTGAGTCGGATCGCAACAATCGCCAGAACAAAAACCATGATGTCGGCAAGGATCGGGTTCATGACCCAGGGAAATGCGGCGGTCGTCGCGCCGATGAGCGCGGCGCCCCCGATCGGGCCTTCGAAGGTCCCGACCCCGCCCAGCATGATCGCGAGAAACGCCTGGATCAGGAAACGCACGCCGAGATCGGCGCTCAGCGAGAATGCCGGCACCATCAGCGCGCCGGCGAGGCCGGCGAGACCGCATCCGAACGCAAAGGTGAGCGCGTAGATCTGGCCGGTCGAGATGGCGGCGCTCCGTGCAAGCGCAGGATTCTCCAGCGAGGCGCGGATCTTGAGGCCGAGCGTCGTGCGGCGGAGCAGCAGATACGACACCAGCACCACCAGGACGGTAATCAGGATGACGGTGAGCCGCCATTTGGAAATGCTGATATCGCCGATATCGATCATGCCGGGAAGCGGTTCGGGAATCGCGTGGTAGAGCCCGCCGATCAGGCCGCGGACCGTTTCGCGGATCACCACGCCGATGGCATAGGTTCCGAGCATTGCGATGATCGGGGCGGCATAGAACCGGCGGATGACGGTGCGTTCGAGCACCAGCCCGACCAGCGCAACCGCAAACGGCGCCACCGTCATGCCGAGCCAGATCGGCAATCCCAACTCGTCGAACACGAAGACGGTATAGGCGCCGAGCAGGACGAAATCGCCGTGGCCGAGATTGAAGATCCCCATCATGCTGGCGATCACCCCGAGCCCCAGCACCACCAGGACGATGAACGAGGTGAAGCTGATAATGTCGAACGCCGCGTCGATCGGCATGAAAGGGTCGCCCCGCTTTACCTGGGATCGGGCGCGCGGGCGCTCCAATCGACGGTCGCCTCGTAGCTGCGCGCGATGCGCACGATGTCCGCTTCGGCATAGGGCCGCCCGATGGTCTGGAAGCCGACCGGCAGCCCGGCGGCCGTGAAGCCGCATGGCACCGTGATCGACGGCAGCCCGGTCACATTGGCCGGGCAGGAATGGCGCACATAGGCGTTGGTCGTGGTTTCCTCCTCGCCGTCGGGCCAGGTGAACATGTCCCGGTCCACCCGCGCAGCGGCGGCGGGCACGGTCGGGGCCACGATCGCATCGACGCCGCCCGGCGCCATGAGCGCGGCCCAGCCCTGCTTGATTTGCTCGCGCACCCTCAGCGCGCGGATATAGTCGGTCGCCGGTATCAGTTCGCCGGCTTCGAGGAAGGTGCGGACATCCTCGCCATAGAGATCCGCGCGGGTGCGCAACTCCTTCTCGTGGTAAGCGCTGGCCTCCGGCAGGCATAGGCCGAATTCGACGGCCATGTAGGTCTTGGCGAGCGGCAGCTCGACTGGCACGATCTCCGCGCCGGCCGCCTGAAGCGCCGCCAACGCCGCTTCGACCAGGCCCCGGGCTTCGTCGTCCATCCCGTCGAAGTAGAAATTGGTCGGCCTGCCGAGACGCAGGCCTGCAATGCCGTCGTTCATGCCCGCGGTGTAGTCGGGCACCGGCAGATCAACGCTGCCCGGATCGCGCGCATCGTATCCGGCGAGCACGCCCAGCATGTTGGCCGCGTCCTCGACCGTCCGCGCGAGCGGCCCGACATGGTCGAGCGACCAGCTCAGCGAGGTGACGCCGGCGCGGCTGACCCGCCCGTAGGTCGGTTTCAGCCCCACCAGGCCGCAGAGCGCCGCGGGAATGCGGATCGATCCGCCGGTATCGGTGCCGATCCCGGCAAAGCAGCCGCGCGCGGCGACACTCGCGGCTGTGCCGCCGCTGGACCCGCCCGGGATGCAGTCTGTGTTCCACGGGTTGCGCGTGGTCGGCGTCGAAATGCCGTAGGCGAACTCGTGGGTGTGGGTCTTGCCGACGATCACGGCGCCCGCATCCTTGAGACGGGCTACGACCGCCGCGTCCGAGTCCGCCATGTGGTCGTGGCGCACCTTCGAGCTCGCGGTTGTGGCGAGGCCCGTCATGTCGCAGAGGTCCTTCACGCAAACCGGAATGCCGTGCATTGGCCCGCGAACCCGGCCCGCGGCGAGTTCCTTCCCGGCCGCTGCGGCGGCTTCGAGCGCCTCCTCCCCGGTGACCGTGACATAGGCATTGAGCGCCCCCTCGGTCTCGCCGATCCGGGCGAGGCAGCTCTCGGTGAGCTCGACGGCCGAAATGTCCCCGGACTTCAGCCGCGCCGCCGCCTCGGCCATGGTCAGGTCATAAAGGCTCATGACGCGCGGTCCGACTTGCGGCTCTTGAAAGCGAAGGATGGCGGGGTCTCGCCGAGATCGACGGCTTTCAGGCTGTCGAGCGCCGAATAGATAGTGCTCAGCCAGGGTTGAACGGCCTCGGCTCTCGTCCGGTCGAGCGCAAGCGCGGTCGCATTTGCCGCCCGAATCACGGCGTCGGGCGTCGGACTGGGTCGATTCGCAAAGTCCACAGGCTTGACCTCCACCGGGGGGTGGCTCGAAAGGACGCGATTTCGCAGATCCGAATAGCGGCTGAGAGCCGTTCCCCTCCCTGAGAAGACCGCACTGTGTAGGCCGCTACGGCCTGTGTCAAATCGTCCCGGTCCTTGGGGGCCATTCGGTCCCTGAGACGCCCGGCGCGCGATAGCGGGTTCGAGCCGCTACAGGCGTCGGCTCAAAGTCAGCATGCGGGTCGCGGCGCTGCCCCTAAAGCAACGCGCCGTAAGCATCCAGAATGTCCTCGAACGCCGCCGTCAGGCCGTCGAATTCGTCGGGGCCCATGGGGAGGGAGAGGACCATCATGCCGCGGCGCGACACATAATGAGCGCGGGCCATCATCTCCAGGTGGAAGAGGGCGCGCGCTTCCTTTGGCGCGGCGTCGGTGTCGGCCGGGCCGGTGAGATCGGCATCGGTCGGGTGGAACATCATCATCGAGCCGTAGCCGGTCACCTGCGCGGGCAGGTTGCGGGCCTCGATGGCGCCGTTGAG
>JAPOPO010000241.1 GCA_026712885.1 Rhodospirillales bacterium
GCGCGTGCCATGGTTCTTCGACCCCGGGATGCCCCACTTCGCCTCACCAAATCGGCTGGTGGGTGTTGCCTTCGACCATGACAACGATCTCGGCGCATCCATTTCGTGGCATTTCGGAGCTCAATAGCCCGGCCCGCACATGCCGCTACCGACGCCTCGCCTGACACCTCACGATGTCCGGCGCACGGCTCGCGGTGAAAGTGGTGGTTAGCCTTTCCTTTCTGCGGGACTTGCACCCGCTGCACTCGCACCAGTTAGCCTGGCGCACTGTCATTTGCCATTCATCCGTAATCGACCCCGACCCGCACCTGAGAACCGGCGCACCCTGCAAGGATCTCATCGGCCTGCTCAATGTGCTGCTCGCCTAAGGCATTAATCTCGGCCTCGCCAAGATGGCCGAAGCCTCCAACACCCATGAATACCGGGGTCTTGCCCGCCTGTCGCGCTGGCATGTCGAAAGCGAGGCGATGAACCGGGCCCTGGCCACGGTGGTGGAGGCGCAGGCGCGCCTCCCGCAATCGTGGTCTCGGGCGGGTTCGACGGAGACTCGCGACAGCCGGTGTTGGCCGGCATCCGGGGCGCGCGTTCACGCCCCGGATGCCGCCCTACCAGCGCACCGCGCAGCGCAGCGTCATGCTGTGCTCCGGCTTGCCGCCCTCCCCCGATCCGTTAGCGTTTGCGGCCTCGCGGCGGGTCGCCTCGACGCCCAAGGTGAGCGATCGCAACCGGTTCGACGCGAGCCGCCAGCCGAGGCGGTAGTCCCGGGCGCCGGCCTCGCCGAACCCGAAGCCCGCATACGGCGTGCCGGTCAGGCCGTCCGACAGGGACAGGCCATAGCCGAGTTCCGTGTCGAGGCGCATGCCTGGCTGCTCCCTGTCGCCGTCCCCGGCCAACCCGCCGGGCGCCGCATCCCACAGCCGCCCGGCCTGGTCCCGGGCGCCCCATGACGGCGTCATCGACAGTGACAGCCCACGACCGGACGGACCCGGAACCATCCGCAGCGAACCGCTCGCCCCCCATTCGTCGTAGCCGCCCGCCTCATGCGCCGCCAGACCGTAGAGGCGCAGGTCCGAGGTCAGCCCCGCTGCCGGCGCGGACCATGTGAGCCCGGCGCCGACCTCCACGCCAGAACCCGTCTCCGCATCGCCGCCGTCATGGCGCAGCCCGAGCGACAGCGACGGCGCCAGCGCACCGCCGCCCGCCAGCGCGAACGCCCGCGACCCTTCCAATGCGGCCCGCACGCGGCTTGCATCGCCCGTCGCAGCCCCGAGATTGCCGACGCCGGGCGTCGATACCCGCGCCGCGTCGCTCCGCACGAAGAACGCATCCGTCTTCAGCGCCAGCGCAAACCCGCTATCGGCCCCGGGACGCAGCAGCTCGGCGCGCGCGCCCGCAGCCGCAAGCTGCATGGCGATGTCCGCCGTCTGCCATCCGCCGCCCCGCGAGAGCGACATGGAGCCGCTGCCCGAACCGACCGCGCTCCAGAACGACAGCCGCTCGCCCGCCTGCACGCGCAGATAGGGCGTCACCATCGAGAGCGCGCCCTCGATGTCATATTGCAGACCCGTCCGGTCGAACGCCGCGCTACCCTTCTCGACGCTCCGCGACAGCGCCACTCCGACCAGGAGCCTGTCCCGCTCCCAGTCCATGCCGAGCACGCCGGTCGCCGTCTCGCTCGTAAAGGA
>JAPOPO010000123.1 GCA_026712885.1 Rhodospirillales bacterium
CGTTCCCCGGCGCCTGGCTCCAGATGGGCGAAACCACGTTCCACATCTATGGCGGCGACCCCGCCAAGACTCACAGCGGGAACTACAAATACAACCAGCGAGTCTCGCCGATAGACCATATAGCGCTCCGGGCGTCGGGTTTCGACGACATGAAGAAGAAGCTGATGAAGCACAAGTGCGATTGGCGCCAGATGAACATCCCGGACTTCAAGCTCTGGCAGCTCTTCGTTCTGGACCCGAGCGGCGTGGTCATCGAGCTCAATTTCGAAGTGGAGAACGAGCCGAAGGGCAGCAAGGGCCCGAGCGGGCAGAAGAAATACGAATTCGGCCGCTTCGCCGCCGCAGCCTGAGGCACCCGACGCCGCGCCGGCCGTCCGAAGAGAGCCGGCACAAGCCTGTTCAGGATCGCGGAACCCGCGGCACGCCACGCGGCAAGGTGTCGTGCCGCGGCAGGTCGTCCCCCATCTCCAGCCACGGCATGCGTTCGCGCACGAAGACGTGCCGCTCCGGCGCGAGCGTCTCCGGCTGGTCGAGCGTGCCCGCCATGATGTGGACCTCGCCGGGGTAGATCGCCGCCACGTAGGTGAGCGGCGTTCCGCAGGTGCCGCAAAACTTTCGCACGACGTCCGGCGAGCTTTCGTAGGCGCCCGGCGTGCCAGCCGCGAAGGCGAAGCCGCCGGTTCGGACCCCGACGAAGGTCGAAACCGGCGCGCCGGACGACCGCCGGCACTCCTCGCAATGGCAATGGGAGACCCAGAGCGGCCCGCCCTCGGCCCGGTAGCGCACGGCGCCGCAACGGCAGCCGCCTTCGATGACGGGGGCCTCGCTCATTCCCTGAGCGTGCACCAGATCGGCGTGTGGTCCGAGGCCTTCACGCCGCCGCGCGGCCCTGAGTCGATCTCGCAGGCGTCCAGCCGGTCCGCCGCCTCCGGCGAAAGCAGCAGATGGTCGATCCGCAAGCCCTCGCCCCTTTGCCAGCGGCCGGCCTGGTAGTCCCAGAAGGTGTAGGACCGCCGGTTGGGATGCAGCGTGCGGAACGCCTCCACGTAGCCGCTATGGAGCAGCGTGCGGAAGCGCGACCGCGATTCGTTGCGACAGAGCGCGTCGTCGCGCCAGGCTTTCGGGTCGTAGCAGTCGAGGTCGGCCGGGATGACGTTGTAGTCGCCGCCGAGCACCACCGGCTCCTCGTGGCCGAGCAGCACGTCAGCGCGCGCGGCGAGCCGGTCCATCCATGCGATCTTGTAGGGAAACTTCTCGGTCGTGACCGGATTCCCGTTGGGCAGATAGATCGAGGCGACCCGGACGCCGCCGGTGGTGGCCTCGACATAGCGCGCCTGCTCGTCGTCCTCGCCGCCCGGCAAGCCGATGAAGACATCCTCCAGCGGCCGTTTGCTCAGGATGGCGACGCCGTTGTAGGTCTTCTGGCCGTGGACGAGGAGGTTGTAGCCGCAGTCCTCGATTTCGAGGCGCGGGAAGGCCTCGTCGAGCGACTTGGTCTCCTGCAGCAGCACCACGTCGGGCGCGGCGCTGCCCAGCCACTCCAGCACGGCGGGCAGGCGGACCTTGATCGAATTGACGTTCCAGGTCGCGATCTTGAGCACGGGCTCAGACGAGTGAGAAGGACGTGCCGCAGCCGCAGCCGGAAACCGCGTTCGGGTTCTTCACCTGGAAGGAGGCGCCGATCAGGTCCTCCACGTAGTCGATCTCCGAGCCCGCCATGTAGCCGGCCGAGACCCGGTCCACCA
>JAPOPO010000042.1 GCA_026712885.1 Rhodospirillales bacterium
AATTCGCACCCCCGTCCCACACGCCGTCTTCAACGAACATCGCCGCGATGCCGTCGGGGTCGTAGCCGGCGTCGCAGAGCTGGCAGTAGCGCGCCTTGAGCTGCTTGATGTCCTCGATTGCGTTGAGCCGCTCGACCTTCTCCTCAAACGTCATCGCTTCCTCCTCTCGCTCGCTTGCGGGCGCTCGCGCCGGCACCCCGACCCTCCCGGCTAGGTAGCACAGAGACGCCCGATTCGGGCAGGGGCCGGGTGCCTCCGTGCGCCGGCGGCTGCTCAATCCGCCCAAGATGACGCCTGCGGCCGAGTTCCCTATCATGCCTGCACGAGACGGGGAGGGGGCGATGGCACGGTTCGGCGTCGGTCAATCGGCACCGCGCAAGGAAGACGATGTCCTGCTCAGGGGCCTCGGGCGGTTCCAGGACGACGTGTCGCTCGACGGCGAGGTGCATGCCTGTTTCGTGCGTTCGCCGCTGGCCCATGCCGACATGACTGCAATCGGCACAGCGGCGGCAGCGTCCGCAGACGGCGTGCTTGCGGTCTATACCGGCGCGGACGTGGCTGCAGCCGGCCTCGGCACGCTGCCCTGCATCGCCGACGCCTTCGTGCCGCTCACGCGCCCGGACGGCAGCCCCGCCTGCTATCCGCCCAACCCGATGCTGCCGGAGGATCGCGTACGCCACGTGGGCGAGGCGGTGGTCATGATCGTGGCCGAGACCCTCGATGCCGCGCAGGATGCGGCAGAGCTCGTGAGCGTGGACTACGAACCGCTACCGGCGGTGGTCGATGCTGCGCATGCGCGCGAGGCGGACGCACCGCAGATCTGGGCGGAGGCGCCGGGCAACCTCTCCTGCGTCTGGGCGCAGGGCGATGCAGACGCCACCGAGGCCGCCTTCGAGACCGCAGCCCACACGGTGGAGATCGAGCTGATCAACAACCGCGTGGTGGTGAGCACCATCGAGCCGCGCGGCGCACTCGGCCTCTACGACCCGGCGAGCGAGCGCTACACCCTCCACATCAACAGCCAGCACGTCCACGGCGCGCGCGCCATCATCGCGGGCATTCTGGGCATCGAGGAAGACCGCCTGCGCATCCTCTCCCACGACCTCGGCGGCGGCTTCGGCATGAAGTATTTCTCCTACCCCGAGCAGGCGCTGGTGGCCTGGGCCGCGCGCGAGCTGGGGCGGCCGGTGCGCTGGCTATGTGGGCGCACCGAGGGTTTCCAGAGCGACACGCAAGCGCGCGACCACATCACACGGGCTTCGCTGGCGCTCGATGCCGACGGCCAGTTCCTGGGCCTGCGCGTGCGCACGCTGGCCAACCTCGGCGCCTACGTCTCCAATCTCGGGCCGATCTCGCCCACCCTGCTCTACACGCGCATGCTGGCAAACGCCTACCGCACGCCCGCGATCCATGCCGAGGTGGAGGGTGTGCTCACCAACACCGTCTTCACCGACGCTTACCGCGGCGCCGGCATCCCGGAATCGAACTACGTGGTCGAGCGCCTGGTGGACAAGGCCGCGGCCAGGCTCGGCCTCGCGCCCGACGAGATCCGCCGGCGCAACCTGATTCCGGCGGCTGAGATGCCGTATCAGGTGCCGCTCGACGTCACCTACGACTCTGGCGATTACGCCCGCAATCTGGACGACAGCCTGGCGCTCGCCGGCTGGTCGGGCTTTGCCGAGCGGCGCGCGGAAGCGGCGGCGCGGGGCAAGCTGCGCGGCATAGGCATGGCGGCCTACGTCGAATCGACAATCGGCGATCCCGCGGAACACGTCGCCATCCGCTTCCGCGACGACGGCGGGGGGAGCCTCAGCGCCGGCACGGGTGCGTCCGGCCAGGGACACGAGACCACCTACGCCCAGCTCCTCGGCGAGAGCCTGGGGATCCCGTTCGAGGCGATCACCCTGGTTGAAGGAGACAGCGACGATCTCCCGGGCGGCGGCGGCAGCGGCGGCTCGCGTTCCACCTACATGGTGGCGCTTGCGATCGAGGACGGCGCAGCCAAGGTGATCGACAAGGGCACCCGGATCGCTGCCAACATCCTGGAGGTGGCACCGGCGGACATCCGCTTCGCCGACGGCGATTTCTCAATCGTCGGCACCGACCGCACCATCGACATCATGACGTTGGCGATACAGGCGAAGGATCACGCCAATCTGCCGGAGGGCGTGGAGCCGGGGCTGGACGCGAACGGCCAGACCGAGACCTTCGAGGGCACCTTCCCCAACGGCTGCCACATCTGCGAGGTCGAGGTCGATCCCGAGACCGGCGCTGTAGAGCTGGTCAACTATGCCGCGGCCAACGATTTCGGGCGCATCGTCAATCCCGTGCTGGTGGACGGGCAGGTGCACGGCGGCGTGGCGCAGGGGCTGGGCCAGGCGGTGTACGAGAACTGCGTCTACGACGAGCAATCGGGGCAACTACTCTCTGGCTCGTTCATGGACTATTGCCTGCCCCGCGCCGACGACATGCCGCCCTTCGCGCTGGCCGCCAACGGCGTGCCGACCAGCCAGAATCCGCTCGGCATCAAGGGCTGCGGCGAGGCAGGGGCGATCCCGGCGCCGGCCGCCGTGGTGAACGCCGTGCTCGATGCGCTCAAGGAGCGCGGCGTCACCGATATAGACATGCCGCTCACCCCGGAGCGCGTCTGGCGCGCTTTGGAAAGAATTTAATCATATTCCCTCAAGCGCCGGGCGCTCGCTCCGCGAGATCGTGCGCTACGCGCGCGTGGACGCGCGACGCTACGCGCCTTCGGCGCATCGTGCGCCCGCGCACGTGGCCGTGCGACGCACGATCGCGCGCTCCGGGCGGCCGGTAGCAGCCGCCCGGTACCTAAGTCCAACCGCAATACGAGGAATTCCGATGGCCGTTTCGCCCGACCACGTCTTCACCGACCTGCCCAACAGCCTCATCGGCCAGAGCCGGCAGATCTGCATCGTCACCCGCGACCTCGACGCCTGCATCCGCAACTATGCGGACCGCATGGGGATCGGGCCCTGGTGGGTCCAGGAGTACGGGCCACCCGACCTGACCGACAGGCACTTTCGCGGCGGCCCCGGCCAGTTCTCCATGCGCCTCGCGCTCGCCTGGACCGGCGATCTCAACTGGGAGGTGATCGAACCGCTGGAGGGGCCCAGCATCTACCACGAGTTTCTCGACGAGCACGGCGAGGGGCTGCAGCACGTGGGCTTTCTGCTGCAGGACACGGGCCTGGATATGGACGGCTGCATCGCCGACATGGAGGCGCGCGGCTTCGCGCGAGTGATGAGCGGGGGCTGGCGCGGCGTGCGCTTCTGCTACTTCCAGACCGAGGACGCGCTCAAGACCACCCTTGAGCTGATCTACCGCCCCGACGGCTACCAGCGCCCGGACCCGCTCTACTGGTATCCGGCGCGGGACTAAGAATGATTGAGGGAAGGCGGCGTCAGCTGTCCTGCCAGGCCGGGTCCCGCTTCTCCAGAAATGCCGTGATGCCTTCGCGGGCGTCGTCGGCCTGAATGGTGCGGTAGATCACCTCGCCGGCATAGTCGTAGGCATCGCCCCGGTCCATCTCCAGCTGGCGGTAAAAGGACCGCTTGCCCTGGGCGATGGCGTAGGCCGACTTCGACGCGATATGCCGCGCCACTTCGTCGACCCGCTCGTTCAGCTTGTCGTGAGGAACGACCTCGCTGACCAGCCCCATGCGGAACGCGGTCTCGGCATCCACCATCTTGCCGGTGAGCAGCATCTGCATCGCGTGCTTGGGCGCGACGGCGCGGCTCACCGCCACCTGCGGCGAATGGCACCAGAAGCCGATGTTGACGCCGGGGGTGGCGAACTTGGCCTCCGACGAGGCGTAGACCAGATCGCAGCTCGCGACCAGCTCGCAGCCGGCGGCGGTGGCGATGCTGTGGACCTTGGCGATCACCGGCTGGGGCAGCCCGATCAGGCTCTGCATCATGCGCGAGCAGGTTGCGGTGGCTTCGCGCTTGGTCTCCGGCGTCTTCATGGCCTCGACCGACTCGTTGAGGTCGTGGCCGGTGCAGAAGAGCCGCCCCGCCGCCGCCAGAACCACCACGCGCACGGAGCGGTCGTCCCTGATCTCGTCCAGGGTGTCCTGCAGCTCGTGCACCAGCCGGTGGGAGAGGCTGTTGCCCGACTTGGGCCGGTTCAGCGTGAGCGTCGTCACGCCGTCGTCGTCCTTGCGGCGCAGCGTGCGCGCGATCCCGTCCGGCAGCTCCACGATCTCGGTCGCCATCGTTCCCTCCAACTCTCAGGCTTGCCGGCGGCATACTAGCACCACACGATATGGAAAGCGCAGGTGCCGGGATAACAGAAGGAAAGTGCCCCCTCCTTGTATCTCGTCTGATCGTCGTCGGGTTTATTCTGGCGTCGTTGGACGCGGGCGGGAGACCGAACCTCCTTTGGTCTCGAAGACCGTGGGTGAGCCTGGCTCCCCTCCCGCTGTTCCTCAGAACCCGAACAGTCGCTCACCCCGGCCCTCTCCTCCCCGAGGGGAGGAGAGGGAGAAAAGCCGGTGCCGTCTACGTCCCCCTGCGACTTGCCGGGTCGCGGGCCCGGACGGCGCGCCTGCGCCGCGCGCGTAAGCGCGGAGCGTCGCGCGTCCACGCGCGCGGAGCGCACGATCGAACGGAGTGAGCGCCCGGCGACTGAGGAATATGAATAAGGCTCACCTGCTTGCGGCAACGCCCGTTGTGGCCTATGTCGTGGCCCGACGGCGCCGGCGCCGTCGCGGCCGGGCTGGCGCGCGTGCATCCGAGAAGAGCGGGAGACCCCATGTCACAGCTTGAAGGGAGGGTCGCCGTCGTCACCGGCGGCGGGCGGGGCTTGGGCCGCGCCTATTGCGAGGCGCTGGCGCGCGAGGGCGCGGCGGTGGTGGCCGCCGACATCCGCGACACGGCCGAGACGGTAGAGGCCATCGGCAAGACCAACGGGCGCGTCACCGGCGTGGCCCTCGATGCCGCCGACATGGCGAGCTGCGAGACCATGGCCAAGCACGCGGTCAACGAGTTCGGGCGGATCGACGTGCTCATCAACAACGCCGCACTCTATGGCGACATCCAGGGCGGGCGCTTCGACAAGATCGCGCAGGACGAGTGGGACAAGACCATGGCCGTCAACG
>JAPOPO010000016.1 GCA_026712885.1 Rhodospirillales bacterium
GAACGGCCGCCGTTCGATCACCGCCGATACGGCCGTGCGCCTCGGCCTCTATTTTGGCAACGGCGCACCCTTCTGGATCGGTCTCCAGAGCCAGTACGATATAGCGCGGGTCGAACGCGAGCGCGGCGCCGAGATCGCCGAACGCGTGCGGCCGGCGGATGCCGCTTGATGTCGCGCCGCCCCGCCGGTTAGCCCGGACTTCTCGCCAAGGTCATGGTCTGCGCGGCGCCTTAAGGGCGACGGGGCAGAAAAGCCGCTCCGCAGAGATGTCCAGCGCGGGGTTTCGATGTCCATCGGCAGTTGAACCCATTGTTATCGTTCGATTTTGAAGGGTCGATGTAGCGCGCCGGACGACACTCGCGAGGCGCCGGCACATCAAACAATGGTTTGATGCACAAGCCGCGCGCGGACGGCCATAGTCTGGTCGATGCAGGCACCTGGATCGATCGACCGGACACCCTCCAGCTCAAGCGCTTCCGGCGCGGCATAGCGGGAGCCTGCGCCAATTCTTGCCCGGGCCGCCGGCGCGACTCTGCGGACACCCGTCCGGTGCACAAGGGGCCTCGCCCTGGTGCATAGTCCGGTCGATGGGACCCATCGGCCTGCCCGCTCGCCAACCTTCGCCCCCGCGTGACTGCGGCGGAACAATCATACCGCGCGCGAGCCGACGCCCTCGACACGTGGCTGGAGCGCACGTTCGGGGTCTCGGCGCTCCGCTTCCTCACCGCCGGTCAGGCGGGGAAGGCGATCCAGGGCCTCTTTGCCATGAAGCGGCGCCATGCGGCTGTCGCGCGCAACGGAAGGGAGAGCGCATGAGCAAGCCTTCGGTCGAGACCATCGTGTCGTACGTCGCCCGCTTCCACGACCTCACGGTCGAGCACCTGGCGGGAAGGGGCAGGTCGCGGCGGGTTGCGGAGGTGCGCCACACGGCCATGTACCTCTGCTGCCTGTTGCGGGACGATCTCTCCGCCGGCGTGATCGGCCGGCTCTTCGCGCACGACGCGAGCACCGTGCGCCAGGCCTGGCGGGAGACGGAGAAGCGCGCGGCGGACAATCCCTGGTTCGCCGCCCACGTCGACGCCCTGCGCCGCGGCATCGTCGCGGCCGGGCCGCCGCAGCGCCGATGAGCGCGCCGGGCGCCGACGCCGAAGCGGGCGCGGGCGACCCTGGCCGGGCCGCGCTGCAGGACGCGCACAGCGCCGATGCCCGCAAGCCCGACGCCGCGCGCCGATAACGAACAAGGCGTGCCCGCGTGATGCGAGAGGAGTGGCTGCCGGCGCCGGCGTTCGCCGCGATCGCCGGGGTCACTTCCCGCTCCGCAAGTCGAGTTCTCTCGCTCGCCTTCGACGGCCGACCCTGGCGGGGCAGCGAGCTCGCCGTGCGCAAGGTGCGCGGGCGGGGGCGCGGGGGTTGGGCCTACGAGGTCCGTGCGGACAGCCTGCCGGAGGAGCTGCGGGAGGTCGCGCTGGCGGCGCGCTCACCGGCACCGGCGCCCGTCAGCGCAGCGCCGCGCCCGCCGGCATCGGTCCCGAGTGCGGCGGCCGCCATCGACAAGCCGTCGCCCGTGGCCCGGTGGCGCTACGAGGTTATCGAGCCGATCCTCCAATGCCCGCGCTCATCGAAGGAGCGGGCGCAGGCGATCGAAGAGGCCGCGCGCGTCGTTCGCGACCATCCCGGCGGCCGGCGGCGACGCCTTGGCAAGAGCACCCTCCGCCGCTGGATCGATGCCTACGAGCGGGACGGCATGGCCGGCCTGCGGCGGAAGGCGCCCGCGAATCGCGGGCAGGACCGGGTCGCCATCAGCCGCGCCTGGGATGCCGCCGTGCCCTTCGACGCCGAGGCCAAGGCGCGCATCGCGGAGGTGGTGAGGAAGGACGTCCGCTCTCTCTGGGCCGCCAACACCAGCTGGGGCTGGCGCCAGATCGCCCGTGCTGCCGGCGACAAGCTCGCAAAGGAAACCGTTGCTACAGGCTTCGATCCCGGGGCTCGCCGGCTCCAGGCTATCTGCCGGCTCTCACGCCACTTCGTCGAGCGCGGGCGGCGCTACAGGGCCAAGGCCATCCACGATCAGGACTGCAAGCGCTATGCGGACAGGAGCATGCCTCGCATCAGCCGATGCCGCGAGGGCCGAAAGCCGATGGAGATCGTCATCGGCGACGTGCATCACCTGGACATCCTGCTGCGGCGCGACGACGGCAGCACCTACACGCCCAAGCTCATCGCCTGGCTCGACTGGGCCACCAACCGCGTCTTCGGCTATCCGGTCTTCCTCCCCAAGGGGCAAGGTGTGCGCCAGGGGCACGTGATCGAGGCCTTCGTGGCGATGGTCGAGGACCCGCGCTGGGGCATGCCCGATACGCTCTACCTGGACAACGGCGGCGAGTACAACTGGGCCGAGCTGATCGACGATGCAATGCAGCTCAGCAGCCGCATGCGCCTCCTGGACGGCGACCCGGAATTTGCCTCCAGCGTCCGCGCCCGCCGCAGCGCCATCGTCCGCTCCCTCCCCTACAACGCGGCCGCGAAGTCGATCGAAGGCGCCTTCGCTACCCTGGAGGCCGGCGCCTTCTCCACGCTTCCGGGCTGGATCGGCGGCAATCGCATGAGGAAGAAGACCGCCAATGTCGGCAAGGAGCCCGCACCCTATCCAGGCGACGAGCACGCCTTCCGCCGCAGCCTGAACGTGGCGCTGGACTGGTACGACACCCAGCCGCAGGAGGGCTTCCTCGGCGGGCACTCCCCCAGGCAGGCGTTTGCGGCTTTTGTGGAGGGCGGCTGGGAGCGGGCGCACATAGACCCGGATGTGCTTCGGGTGATCTTCAGCCGGCCCGAGGGGCGGACAATCAGGCAGGGCAGGATTTCTTTCGCCGGTGCCTCCTACACGGCGCCTGCGCTCTGGCCCTTGCCCGCCGACACCAGGGTGGAAATTCGCGTGCCCCTGATCGGCGACAGGCGCGAGCTCTGCGTGCTGGACGCAGGGGGCGAATTCCTCTGCATGGCCGAACCAGAGACCCCTTACGACGCCCTCGATCCGGCGGGCGCGAGGGAGGCCGCGCGCCGCCGTCGCGTGGCCGAGGCGGCCTACCGGGACATGGGCCGGGACATCGATCCGGTGGACATGGAAGCGCGCGTGGCGGAGGTGGTGTCGCGGGAGGAGCCGGCGCCGATACCGGAGCGCGGCAACGTCATCGGCATGGGCGAGCGTCTTGAGAATATCGCCGCTGCGTCACGCCTCTCCAGGACCGACCGACCGGCTACCCGGGCCACCGGGGAGGAGGGCACGCGCTCCGGCCGCGCCGAGTGGCAGCGAGGGACGGATCGGTATCTGGATCAGGGCGACGAGTTACCGGCGGCGCGGCGACAAGGCACCAACAAGCGACTTCTCGCCGCTGTCATCAAGCTTGGTGAGGAGGGCTGGTGGGATTGACGGAGCAAGGGGCGGCAAGCAGGCATCCGCACTCACCCACGCCGGAGCACCCGAGAGGGTGGCCAGACCGCAAACGACGGTCGAACATGCCCGATTTGAAGGCGTCCACGGCCGCCCATCTGGGTGTGCTGGAGCGGCCATAGTGAACGATCCGCTGAAGATCAACTGACCCCATGGCGCTCACGAAGAAACAAACCGCGCTTATCCACGTAGCTCGAAAGCAGCTTGGACTGAGCGATGAGCGATACCGCTTCGTCCTGCGGAAGATGGCCGGTGTGGAGAGCGCGAAGGACCTGGATCAAACCGGCTTCGAGTACGTCATGAAGGCGATGATGGCGCTCGGCTTCCGCTCCGGCTTCACCAAGTCCTTCTATACGCACCGGGCCGGCATGGCGA
>JAPOPO010000366.1 GCA_026712885.1 Rhodospirillales bacterium
GCAAAGGGACTGCACCCTGCAAAGGGACGCCTGCGGCGGGCAGATCCGCGCGGGCGCCCGTATGGACTGCGGCAACGTTCGGCGTTCCCTGCGTCGGGGCGATCAACTCCGCCGCCAGCGACAGCAATTCGTCCGGCGCCAGCCTTCTCGCCTTCGCCCCGGCCGAGGCCAGCGTGCCTTCAAGCGCCCGGCGGAACGCGCCCAGCGCCGTTTCCGAGCCCGGTCCCGGGAGGCCCGCCAGGCACGCGGTGACGAACACGCGGTAATCCGCGCAGGTGAACGGCGGCCCCCCCGGATGCAGTGCCCGCCAACCGGCGTGGCCAAACAGTGTCTCGCGCCGCCCGGCCATCTCCGACAACAGCCCTCCAGCGTGCCGTCGCGCAGCCGCCCAGGCCGCCAGCGGCGCCCCGAACCGGGGACTGGCCCAGTGAATGAACTGGATCGTGCAACGGTCGGGCGCACCGTCGGCCAGCACGCCCGCGAGTGCGCCGAGGGTTTCCGCATCGATGCCGGCGAAGGGCGGGATTTCCAGCACGAAGCCGTGACTGGCGGCATTGATGTACAGCTCCGTGCGCTCGTCCCACGCCCGCCACGGCAACAGCTCGTGCAACGGCTCCGGGCACGGCGGCGGCGACCAGGGCGCCATCGAGTCCGGCCCGTCGAACAGATCCAGGAGCCGGCCGATCATGGGTTCACGCTCCAGCCGGCGGGCTCGATCACCACCCGCACCCAGCCCGCTTCGTGGTAGATGCCGTGCTCGTCGACGTACGGCGCGATCCAGATCCGACCGATCACCTCGGCCGTTCTCGCCCCGTCGCGCCAGTGTCCTGCGGACGGCGGTCCTGCGGACAGCAGACTTGCGGACGGCAGTCCTGCGGACGGCGGATCGTCCACGCCGGGTGCGGGTTCGCCCGCGCCCGCCCATTCCGCGACCGTGCCGCCGAAACCATGTCCAATCCGGTGCTGCGCCCCGCTGTCCTGCGCACGCCTGTCCTGCACACGGCAGTCCCCCTTGCAGATCGATTCGGGTTCCTGCGCGCTGGCCGCCGCCCGCGCGGCGGGCCACCGTGCCCCCGTCGCATTGCGGTATCCACGAACGCGGGTTGCAGATTCTTCCGTTGCCGCACCGCCAGCCTCGTTCGCGTACGTCGGGATCCGCCGCGGCGACGCCGGGTCGGCCTCGGCCACGCGCGCGCACACCGAGCCCTGTACCAGCGGGCACTGCCAGGAATTGCCGACATGACTCGTGGCGCAACCGCCCATGAGACTCGCCCCGAGGATCAGCGCCGCGGCTATGGTTGGGTTCATGCTGTCTGCCCTGCGTCGATTCATCATCCGTTCTCCATCGCGACGGGCTCTCGGCCGTCCAGCCAGGTCCCTTCCAGAAACACCACGGTGACGGGCGTGCCCGCCGACAACTGGATCACCGGCTGGTATTGCTCGGCCCGGCGAATGAGGTAATCGCCGATCTCCCGCCCGGCGGTGCCGGCGCCGGTGCCGAGGCCCGCGCGCCCGATGTCGCCGAAGTCCGTGTTCGTCAACGCCGCCGCACCTCCGCCAATCACGGCCTGGGGCCGGAACGCCTGGTTGGCGCTCTCCCCGAATCCCGAGAAAAGACCGGCCATGAAGGCCCTCTGCACCAGCGCGCCCTCGCGGCTCACCACCGCGCC
>JAPOPO010000229.1 GCA_026712885.1 Rhodospirillales bacterium
CCAGGCCCCGTGCAGCCCACTGCGCGGTCTCCCGGTCCGGGGCGGCGAACGCGACGCGCGTGGCGCAGTGTCTCGAAATGCGCTTCGCCGCCTCCTCCCCGTACCGTTGCCGCAGCGCCGCGAACACCGCCGCGCCGAGCACGAAACAACCGCCGAACGACCGCCCGTCGGCCAACGCCGCCTCCAGACCCGGCACGGGAGCGATTGAGGCGAGGTCGTCCACGATCACCCAAAGCCGCCTTCCATCCCGCCGATCCGGGGAGCGCAGCGCGTTGACCGCGATCTCGAGCCACGCGCCGGCCCAGTCCACCGGCCGGGCGAACCGGTCGCCGCGCGAGCCGAGGAACAGGAACCCGTCCCCGCGGTCCTCGCCGACCCAGTTGCGGATGGAGAACGGTGCGCCCGTGTCCGGCAGCATCTCAAGCGCACGGGCGGCGTCCGAGAGCATCATGTCCACCGACAGGGCGTCCTTCACGGTCCAGGGACCGGAACCCGCCATCGCCGTGCCGCCGCCGAACCGATTCCGGATATCGCCCTGCAGCAGCCGCGCGGCGAGCGCCGAGCGAGCGGTTTGACCCTCCGCCCACAGCCCTGCGGCGGTGTCGGCGAACCGCCTTCGGGCGACCTCCGCCAGGATCCGCTGCTCCGCGTTTTGCGGCTCGGGGATCAAAGTGGTGGCCATGGTCAGGAAATCCCCCGCCTCGCGCGCCTCGAAGAACGGCGACCACCGCGGACCGCGGGCATCCTGCGGGTTGAGAAGCACGTCCCGCGCGGGATCGAAAAAGGCCTTCGTGTACTGCCCGGACCGGTCGTGCACGATGCAGCGCTCGCCCCTGGCGCGAATCTGGCGCAGCAGATCCGCGACGAATGCCCGCCTGCCGGCCCCGGGTCTGCCGGAGACGAACGTGTGGCGCGTCTCCGCACCCTCGGGCCAGGGCACGCCCGCCGCGCGGTAAGGTCCGTGGACGCCGCTCAATGCGTACAGGAGATTCTCCCGATGCGGACTCACGCTGCGGCGCAGTTCCCGCGCCGCCACCGGACCGGATCCCTGAAGGCGAAGGCGCCGCCTCCGCCGCCGCTCCCGCCAGCCTGACCAGCCGAACAGAGCCAGCGCCACCCAGAACCCAAGCTTCGCCCCCGTCCACGCGCCCGAGGACAGCCTGCCCAAGAACGCCTCGCGCCGGGCCCGCCACGGACCGTATTCGACGATCTCCGCGATCGTCGCCACCGCCATTTCCCCGTTCTCCAGCCGCACCGCCTGGCCGGCATCGGCCCCGTAACCGATGGCGCGATTGGCCTCCGCCAGCGTCAGCATCGCCGCCGCGTAGACGTCGTAACCGCCGGTCGTTTCCCACAACTGAAGCGCCGGCAGGGTCACGGTGATCGCCGCCATCGCCAGGAATCCGTTGCGAAGCCGCCGGCGCACCGTGCGGCGGCGCCCGAAAATCCGCAAATCCAGATCAGTCATCGCGCTTCCTCTTCCTCGTCTTCTTCGTTGCGCGGCCGTCGTCCGATGTCGATCAGCGCTTGCACCCCTTGAGCCACCGCTCAAGCGCCGATACCGTGTACCGGACCGCGCGGCCGATCTTGAGGTATTCGGGCCCCTCCCCGGTGACCCGGTAACGTTCCAGGGTCCGCGGACTCAGCCCGAGCCGCTGCGCGGCCTGATCCGTGTTCAACAGCATGCTTTCGTCATTCATCGGATTTCCCCCTTATGGAATTCAGTCAGGTTCGCACGCGCGGGTTCTCGGCCGGCGCCGCGCAAACGGCTGGCACCGGGCAAACGGCTGGCGCCGCGCAATCGGGCGGCGCCGTCGCCGACGACGCCACCGCTGCCGCGGGGCCAAAGACCGCCCGGCGCTGCTCGCCGCGCAGCTGGGCGTACATCCAGTTGCGGACCCGGTCCACGGTCCTCAGGTTCGGAGAGGCGCCGCCAAACAGCCGCGTCACGAACGCGGCGTTGCGCACCGAGCACCATCCCACCGCCCAGGGCTTCATTCCGGTCAGCTCCATGAACAGCTTCAGTTCACGGCAGAACTGTGCACGGAATGGGGGCTCGCCGATCTCCACCCTCACCGTGTCGGCGGTGTCCAGTTGCACGTCGGCGTCGCCCTCGATGCACCGGC
>JAPOPO010000276.1 GCA_026712885.1 Rhodospirillales bacterium
ACAACGCATGATCGGCATTTCGCGCGCCAAGAATGCGGCGATGCGCGGTCGGCGGATCACAGGTCAGGAAGCCTTCGACTGGGGTCTCGCCTGCGAACTGGTCGAGGATGCGGAGCTCGAAGCGGCGACTGGTGCCTTGGTCAAGGAGTTGCGCCGATTCTCCCCGCTCGCCCAACGCACGCTGAAACAGGTGTTCAACGCCGGCGAAAACGCGCCGCTTGAACAGGCGATGGAAATCGAGGGGCAGGCCTACGGTCGGCTGCGCATGAGCGCAGACTTCGCAGAGGGCGTCGCCTCTTTCGTCGAAAAACGCCGCCCGAACTTCAAGGGCGAATAGCGTCCCCTTCGCTGCCTCGCCTCACGCCGCATCCGCTGTCGGGCGGGTTGCGTGAATGGCCAGCCCGCCGCCTTCGACGCCGACCGCCACACGGTCGCCATCCTGCACGGCACCTTCAAGAATCCGCGTGGCCAGGGCATTCTGGAGGTTGGTCTGGATCACGCGCTTCAGCGGGCGCGCGCCATAGACCGGGTCGAAGCCGGTCTCCGCCAGCCATTCCACCGCAGCCGGCTCCAGATCGAGCACTATATCGCGTCCCGCCAGCAGCTTGCGCAGCCCTTCGAGCTGGATCGAGACGATGCCGGCCATATGCTCGCGTTCCAGTCGGTGGAAAACGACGATCTCGTCCAGCCGGTTCAGGAACTCCGGCCGGAAATGGCCGCGAACGACATTCATTACCCGATCCACCAGCGGCCCGTGCATCGTGGATTCACTTGCCTCCGCAAACATCTCGCTGCCGAGATTGGATGTCATGACGAGGATCGTGTTTCGGAAGTCCACCGTCCGGCCGTGCCCGTCGGTCAGGCGCCCGTCGTCGAGGACCTGGAGCAGCACGTTGAAAATATCGGGATGCGCCTTCTCCACCTCGTCGAACAGCACGACCTGGTAGGGCCGCCGGCGGACCGATTCGGTCAGCGAGCCGCCTTCCTCATAGCCGACATAGCCCGGCGGCGCGCCGAGCAGGCGGGAGACGGAGTGCTTCTCCATGTATTCCGACATGTCGAGCCGCAGCATGGCGGTGTCGTCATCGAACAGGAACTGGGCCAGCGACTTGCAAAGCTCCGTCTTGCCGACGCCGGTCGGCCCGAGAAACAGGAACGAGCCCACCGGCCGCGTCGGGTCGTGCAGGCCGGCCCGCGCCCGCCGCACCGCTTCCGCGACGGCCGTGACGGCCTGGTCCTGGCCGACGATGCGCGCGTGCAGGCGCTCTTCCATCTGCAGGAGCTTCTCGCGCTCGCCTTCGAGCATCCGCGCCACAGGCACGCCGGTCCAGCGGGAGACGATGCCCGCGACATGCTCGCCGCTGACCTCCTCGTCCAGCAGGCGGCCTTCCCGCTGCCCGTCGGTATCGGAGATGCGCCTCTCCAGGTCCGGGATGACGGCGAAGCGCAGCTCGCTGGCGCGCTCCAGTTCGCCGCGCCTCTGGGTGGCCTCCAGTTCCAGCCGGGCGCGCTCCAGCTCTTCTTTCAGGCCTTTGGCGCCGTCGATCGCGTCCTTCTCCTGCCGCCATTGCAGGGTGAGCGCGCCGGAGCGCTCCTCAAGGCCGGCCAGTTCCTGTTCCAGCCTCTCCAGGCGTCCGCGCGCGGCATCGTCGGTCTCCTTCTTCAGGGCTTCACGCTCGATCTTCAGCTGGATGATCCGCCGGTCGAGCTCGTCTATGGCTTCGGGCTTGGAATCGATCTGCATCCGGAGCCTGCTCGCCGCCTCGTCGAGGAGGTCGATGGCCTTGTCCGGCAGGAACCGGTCCGTGATGTAACGATTCGAAAGCGTCGCCGCCGCTACCAGCGCGCCGTCGGTAATGCGGACGCCATGATGGACCTCGTACTTCTCCTTCAGGCCGCGCAAGATGGAGATCGTGTCCTCCACATTGGGCTCGCCCACGAAGACCGGCTGGAAACGCCGCGCCAGCGCCGCGTCCTTCTCGATATGCTGGCGGTACTCGTCGAGCGTCGTTGCACCGATGCAATGCAGCTCGCCGCG
>JAPOPO010000319.1 GCA_026712885.1 Rhodospirillales bacterium
AGCTGACAGCAAGCTCATCCTGTTTCACGGAGCGTTTCCGAACAGGTTCGAGTATCGACGAGGAGGGGTTTCCCACGATGTCGTGACCGGAGAGCTCATCGTGGATCAGCTCATACGCGCGGCGAACAGCAGCCCGGATGGCGGCTTCTGGCAGTATCACTTCGACGATCCCGCCGACCACACCGACAGCGCCGACATCCCCAAGGTGGGTTACGCCCGCGTGATCACCGGCAACATCCCGTTGCCGAACGGAACCAGCGCCCCAACCGACTTCATCATCAATTCGGGCTTTTATCTGAGCACACCGGAGGTGATTGCAGCGCGCCAGAACTCCGCTGTCGAGTCGGTGCTGCCGCAGGTGATGCGGGCCATGACCGTCAGCACGGTCGATGCCGTCTCGGGCCGCATCGAGCAGGCAATCTCCGACATCCCGCCTGCCGCAGAGCTCAGCTTCGGCGGCGCCTCCACCCTCTCCGATGCCATCCTGGCAAACGGGCACGCACTGGATAGCGGCACCTTCGACCTCAGCCGGCTGCTGGCGAACTCCTCCTTCACCATGCCGCTCGGCGCGGCGGATAAGGGGAGTGGCGGCCTCTTCGGGAACCTGGCGTTCTGGGGCAGCGGGGACTACCGCAGCATCTCCGGCGGCAACCCGCACTCCGTGAACTATGACGGCAGCGTGGTGAGCGCCAGCCTCGGGATCGACACCCGGATTGGCGCGGACATGCTCGCGGGTGTGTCGCTGACCCAGATGAGCGGGACCGTGGACTACACGGACTCTTACGCACTGACGGGCGAGCTCACGACCTCTCTGACCAGCGTCAACCCCTACCTCGGCTGGCAGATGCCGGGCGGCATGAACCTGTGGGCCACAGCCGGCTTCGGCTCGGGCGAGGTGGAGATCGACGATGAGTCGGCGGACACGCAAACCAGCGACCTGACCCAGCGGATGGTGGCGGCGGGCGTGAGCGGGACACTGATGTCCAGCGATGACATGTTCGAAGGGGGCACCACGAACCTGCGGCTCAAGGGCGAGGCGGCCTTCACCTCGGCCGATGTCGACGGCTCCGGAACTCTTGCGAGTATGTCGCTGACCGCCAGCCGGCAGCGGCTGCTGCTCGAAGGGAGCCATGTCCAGAAACTCGACTCGGGCGCGACGTTCACCCCCTCGCTCGAGCTTGGCCTGCGCAACGACGGTGGCGACGGCGAGACCGGCACCGGCATCGAGGCCGGGGGCGCGCTCCGCTACGCCGACGCGGAGTCGGGGCTCACCGTCGAAGGGCGGGTCCGGACCCTGCTCAACCACAGCGGCGACTACGAGGAGACCGGCGTGAGCGGTCTGGTGCGCATCGATCCGGGCGCGTCCGGCCAGGGGCTCGCGCTCAGCGTGGAGCCGGCGTGGGGCCAGACGGCCAGCGGCGTGCAACAGTTGTGGGAGAATGGCGCCGCTGCGGGCGCCTCACCGGCCGACCAGGCGACGGCACGCCTGAATGCGGAGATCGGCTACGGTCTCGGGGCGGCGCACGGTCTCGGGCTGGTGACGCCCTATGCGGGGCTCGGGCTCGCCGACGGCGGCGCGCGGTCGTGGCGCATGGGCGCGCGCTGGCAGCTGGCGGCGGGCGCGAGCCTGAGCGCCGAAGGCAGCCTGTACGAGGCCGCCAACGACAACGGCCCCGCGCACGGCCTGATGCTGCGCGGCGCGCTCCATTGGTAACGCCGCAGGGGCGTGGCCCGCGTCACACCGGACGTGGGTTACGCTCCTAGAGCGCGTCCGCCTCTTACGGACGCGCGACAGGCCGCGACAGCGGCCCGCCCGCGCAGGCGCTAGGTCGCGCCGACAGGCGCGCGGAACCATAGAATTGCCGGCTGCCGTGAGCGACTAAGACTCAGAGCGCTTCCGTGTGAAACGGATGCGCTCTAGCGCGAGGTTCCAGCTAGAACTTGCGGTACACCCCGTTGAGGTCGGACATGGGGTGGCGGGGCGACATCTGGAACTTCACCAGCAGCTCGCGGGCGAGCATGTCGCGGTCCTGCTGGTTGTCGGGGAGCTCCAGGTCCTCGGGCACCGTGACCCAGCCATTGATATTGCGGTCGAACACCGCCGGCCGGCCTTCCTCGTAGCCCATGTGGACGTCTTCCAACCAGTTCAGGTCGGTCCAGCCCATGGTCTCGATATAACGCTTGAGGAAGGGAGTGAGCCGCTCGTAATCCGGCACCAGGTTCACATCGTAGCGATAGCCGATGTGCTGGCCGATTTCCTTCTCGCGCTCGCTGTCGAGGCCGCTCTGGCTCAGGAAGTAGTCGACGTCGCCGGTCTTGTCGCTCATGGCGCTTCTCCGGTCCTGATGGCTTAGTAGCGGTTCATGTCGGGGCGGCCGACGGTGTGCTGGGAGCCCGCGAGCGGCACCTGAGCCATGGCCGAGGCCTCCATGGTGAGCGCTGCGAGGTCTTCCGGCTCCAGGCTGTGCACGTCGGTCTTGCCGCAGGCCCGCGCCATCATCTGGCATTCCAGCGTCAGCGTGTGGAGGAAGTTGTAAACCCGCTCCGCCGCCTCGTCGGGGTCGAGCCGCTTGCGCAGCTCCGGGTCCTGGGTGGCGACGCCCACGGGGCAGCGCCCGGTGTGGCAGGGATAGCAGTAGGCGGCCTCGACCCCGGTCTCCGACTCGGAGTCCGAGATGGGGGTCGAGGCCGTCTACTGCTATCACTGCCACACCGGGCGCTGCCCCGTGGGTGTCGCCACTCAGGACCCGGAGCTGCGCAAGCGGCTCGACCCCGACGAGGCGGCGGAGCGGGTCTACAACTTCCTC
>JAPOPO010000114.1 GCA_026712885.1 Rhodospirillales bacterium
GGCAGAAGCGGTCGAGGTCCGCGGCGCAGAGCTGCCAGGTTTCGAAGGTCTCCGAGCCGTCCGCCGCGAGACGGCAAACGGTGAACGAGTTCTGATGAAGATCGACACCGATATGGGCCATGGCTAACATCCTCCTGTTGGTGGGAGGCGGAGCCCCGCAGGGGGCGTGAACGGCCGAGCCAAACTCCTATACGAGGTCACCGGTTCGTGCCGGGCCTCACCAGGGTCGTTCGGAAACAGGCGCGGGTTAATCTCCTTTACAGGGTCGAAAGCCCTACTGAACCAATCCAACCTGTCACCTATCCGCCTCTCCCAACGCCCAGCATGGCGACGGGAGCCCGACCGCTCACTCCCCATTCATGCCATCTCCTTTGTTGCGGTGCAGCATTCATCATATGGCGTCCGCCGCGCTTGTCCACTCCTCAGGCGCAATCGGTCGCAGGTTACGGCCGGTCAGTTGTTCGCGGCCCGCCGGCTCCATTCTATCCAGGAACCGTCGTAGAGGTGCAAGCGTTCCAGAGGATAGCCCATCAGGTAGAGCGCGAGCATCGGCGTGGCGGCGCGCACGCCGGAATGGCAGTAGAAGATGTGGTCGTGCTCCGGCTCGAATCCCGCCTGCCGGAGCAAGGCGCCGATTTCGGCGGCGGTCCGGAACTCCGAGGGCCGGCCCTCATCCGCCCTGCGAAACGCCCGCCAGCCGATGAAGCGGGCCCGGCCGATGGGGCCCGTGTCCTCCCATTCCGGCGTGTCGCGCGCGTCCCAGACACGGGTTCCGGCTTCCGGACGCGCGTCCGCGACATCGGCCATGCCGGCCGTCCAGCCGGCGAGCGCGGGCGCGGCGGTGAAATTCCCGGCTTTCGGAGCCGCCCCGCCGGGGCCGCGCTGGATGGCGTAGCCCGCCTCCGCCCAGGCCCGCCAGCCGCCGTCCAGTACCCGCACATCGGTTTTCCCGTAAAGCCGGAACAGCCACCAGAGGCGCGCGGCGTCGTAGGCGTTGTCGTAGATGACCACGGGGGTGTCATCGTCTATGCCGAGCCCGCGCGCGAAGGCCTGGAAACGCGCGCGGTCCGGCGCCATGCCACCGCGGTCGGTATAGGCGCGGCGCGGGACATGGCGCGCGCCGGGAATGTGGGCGAGCAGCCAGCGCCTCTTGCCGACCGCCGCGAGCACTGCGGGTTTCGGGCCGGAGCCTTCGAGCATGGCGTTCACTTCGGCGGCGGCAATCAGGGCATGGCCGCGTGGGAAGCCCTTGTAACGCTCCGCCTGCGCGGGCCCGCACAGGAGCAGAACGGCGAGTGACAGGAGGACGGCGCGGAACATCGCGGTTCCCCTTCCGGGCGCAGGAGGACGGCGGTTACAGCCCGCCGCTGCCGAAGAAGTCGTACAGCATGGCGGCGACTTCGCCTTCGAGCGGGAAGGAGAGCATGCCGAGCACGGAATATCCGAGCAGCCACGGCATGACATAGAACCGGAACAGAAAGAAGAACCAGGCGACGAACAGCGGCACGACGGGGTCGATCAGGAAACCCGGCGTGATCGGCTTGAAGACCCTGAGGATCGGGTCCGTCATCTTCACGAAGGCCTTCATGAAGAAGAAATCGGA
>JAPOPO010000113.1 GCA_026712885.1 Rhodospirillales bacterium
CGCTATGATCGGCCGATGAACGTCAAAGACGGTGCCGCGCACCTGCGCGCGCTCGACAAGGACCGTGCGGTCTATCTCGACGGCGATCTGATCACGCGCGTCGCCGACCATCCGGCCTTCGCCGCCGCCTGCCGCTCGGCTGCCGCCCTCTACGACTTCCAGGCAGCCGCAGAAAACGTCGAGCGGATGACCTTCGAGACCGAGACCGGGCGGCGCGTTAGCCGTGCCTGGCAGATGCCGCAGAGCTACGACGAGCTGGTTGCCAGGCGCGAGGCGCTGACCGCGTGGGCCGAGCTTCATGCGGGCTTTCTCGGTCGCTCGCCCGATCATCTGGCTTCGTCGATCGCGGGCCAGGTGATGGGCATCGAGGTGTTCGAGCGCCACGGTGAACGCTACGCCCAGGCGCTCCGCGACTACTACGCCTACGCACGCGACAACGACCTCTACCTCAGCTACGTCATCGTCAACCCGCAAGGCGATCGCTCCAAGTCATGGGGCGAGCAGCCGAGCGAGGAAATGACCATGCGGGTCGTCGACGAGGACGCGGAAGGCGTGACCGTGCGCGGCGCCAAGATGCTGGGCACCGGCTCGATCATGGCCGAGGAGATCCTGGTCGCGACCCTGCAGCCGATCCAGCCGGGCGAGGAGCGCTTCGCCATCTCCTTCGCGCTACCCCTCGATGCCCGCGGCATCAAGGTGCTCTCGCGCAGGAGCTACGAGGCAAACGCCGTGAGCCCGTGGGACTATCCCCTCTCCCATCGCTTCGACGAGAACGATTCGATCGTCTATTTCGACGACGTGAAGGTGCCCTGGGAACGGGTCTTTGTCTTCGGCGACACCGACATGTGCCGGGCGCAGTTCCATGACACGCCCGGCCACGCCTTCCAGAACTACCAGTCGCAAATCCGCCTGGTGGTGAAGCTCAAGTTCCTGCTGGCGCTGGGGCGGCGTATCGCCGAGACAATTGGCACGGTTGCGATGGCGCCGGTGCGTGAGCAGTTGGGCGAGATGGCCTCCGAGGTCGCGGCTGTGGAAGGCCTGCTCTACGGCATGGAGAGCGCGGGCGGCATGGTGGGCGACTACTACGTGCCGAACACGAGCATGATGTACGCGGCGCAGGTCCAGACCCAGGCCCTCTACCCGCGCCTGATCGACGGAATCCGTTCGCTCGCCGGCGGCAGCCTGATCATGCTGCCGTCCTCGGTCGCGGACCTGGAGAACCCTGAGATCGCGCCCCTCTTCGAGCGCACCCAGGTCTCCGCGCGGCCGGGCGAAGGGGCCGCCGAGCGGATGGCGCTGATGAAGCTCGCCTGGGACGCGGTGGGCTCCGAGTTCGGCGGCCGTCACACCCAGTATGAGATGTTCTACGCGGGCGCCAAGTTCGTCACCACGACGCACTGCTTCAGGCGCTACGACTGGGCCGATGCGGACCGCATTCTGCAGGGACTGCTGGCCAGCAACGAGAGCCTCGGCGAGCCGTGAGGGTCGGCGTCGTCAATCTCGGCGCCATCGTTTCGGGCGATTGGCGCGCGCCCTTCGTCGACGGCGATGCCCTGGTCGCGGCCGACGGCCTGTTGGAAGCCGTGGGCCAGGTGCCCCCCGCCGCCCTCGATGCCTGCGACGTCGTGATCGATGCCGGCGGCGCGACGGCGATCCCGGGGCTGATCGATTCCCAGGTGCACGTTACCTTCGGCGACTTCACGCCGCGCCAGAACACCGTGGGCTACCTCACCAGCTACGTCCATGGCGGCACCACCACGGCGATCTCTGCCTCCGAGGTGCACGTGCCGGGCCGGCCGAAGGACCCCGCCGGGGTCAAGGCGCTGGCGGTCGCGGCCTTCAAGTGCTTCGAGCACTACCGGCCGGGCGGCATGCGCGTGCACGGCGGCTCCATCATCCTGGAGCCCGGCCTCACCCGCGCGGACTTCGACGACGTGCACCGGGCCGGCGTCTGGCTCGCCAAGGCCGGCTTCGGCGCGGTGGAGACGGCGTGCGACTACGTGGCGCTGGTGCGGGATGCGCGGAACGCAGGCCTGCTCACGACGCTGCACACCGGCGGCGCCTCGATCCCCGGCTCCTTCCC
>JAPOPO010000324.1 GCA_026712885.1 Rhodospirillales bacterium
CACCTTGCGGGGTCGCATCAGCACCTGTCCCCTGTTCTGCCCTGTGCGCATCAGCCCGATCGTCTCGCGCTCGTTGGCGATCGCGATGTCGGTGGTCATGCCTTCGCCGCCCAGGTGCGCCGGCGCGGCGTGGAGGCGGCCTCCCCGCTGTGCGGCGTCGATGGCCTCATCCGCGCTCTCGACGCTGACGCCGCCGGGCTTCCAGGCGAGGGCCGCCGCCAGTAGGTCGGAGCGCGAGAACACCGCTTCGCGCGGGGAGAGGTGCGCCGTCGCCCAGGACCCCGCCTGCGCCGCCGCGTCGCGGGCGGGCTGCCGGTCCCCGGCAGGTGCCCGGTCCAGGTTCGAGCTTTCCACCGCAATGCGATCCGGGCCGGCTTCCGCTCTCAGGTCCTGCGCGTCGATCCCGATGGAGCGGTTGCGACGTGCCGCCTCGACGACCTCTTCTGCCGAGAAGCCCAGCGACGCCGCCTGCTCGCGCCAGATCTCCCGCAGCGCGTCCCTGTCGATGTCGCGCTTGTGGGCCCGGGTCATCAGCGCAGCGCGTTCCGCCAGATGGGGGTTGCTTCCCGGATCGCCGAGGCCGCGGGCCGCCATCGCCGCCTCGATCTCCGCACGCCGGCTCGAGAAGGCCTCGACGACGGGCCGTGCCACGCCCGCGATCTCGAAACGGCCGTCCGCGTGCGTCTTCTCGATACCGTAGCCGAGTGCGGCAAGCTCCCGAGCCAGCTCGCTTCGATACACCATGCCGACAAGCTTCTGGCGCCGATAGAGGGTCTCGTTGGACATGGTGCGCCACTTGCCGTCCCCGCCCTGCACCATATTGGCAATCACTGCGTGGGTATGGAGCTGGGGGTCGAGGTTGCGCGAGACCTCGTGGCGGAAGGTGGCAGCCACCATCTTCTGGCCGCCGGCGTGCGCCAGCGCCCCCGTTTCCGGGTCCTTCATGCGGGTCTGTACGGTCGTGGCTTCAAGCCACGCGAGCGTGCGCTTGACCGCGGTATCGTGTGCGGCGACCACCGCCGCGTCGCCGCCCAGCATGGCTGCGAGGGAGGCGGACTTCGGGGCGGAGAATGTAAGATCCCGCCCCGGGCGGTGGCTGAGGGTGCCATCCTTCTCCCGCCGCCCGAGGCGGCGTCCCGAGCCGTCGGGCACGATGCCTTCCAGGATTCCCCGAAACGCGTCGGGCTCGACTTCACCGCGAAGGCCCAGCGCCTCGGCGCCCTTGCCGGTCCAGACGCTGGCCTCGAGGTGCCGGGGATCGTCCCTGGCGTAGTAGCCGTCTCTCTCGTAGTAGCTGACGCCCTGAGCGGCCGAGGCGATGGCGCCGATGGAAACGACCATCAGAGCCAGATCCTCTTGCCGGGCTCTTCGGTGCCGCCCTCGTCATCCCCGGCTGTGGCTGACCCTTCCCCGGTCCCGGTCAGGGCGCTGCCGCCCGAGGGTGGAGCCCCGCCTCCGGAGGCTTCCCCTCCACCGTCATCTCGCGACGGCGGCGGCGTCGACGCCCCACCGCTGCCGGCCCGTCCTGCCGCAGATGCGTCCTCCGGGGAGCCGTGCGGATCGACAGCCGGCCCGTATCCCTCGAAGAGCCAATCCGGTTCGTCGTGCGTGTCGTTGGCCGGGGCCGGCAGAGACTCGGAGCCGCGGGTCCACTCCATTGTGCCGAGGACGGCAGACTCGCCGCTACCCGCCTCCTCCCGGTCCTCGACGCCGGCGCCGTCGATGCACGCCGGCATGTCGTCGTCCTGCTGTCCGGCGCTTCGCCCGGGCGGTGCCGGCTCGCGCGACTCTGCCGTCTCGGCAGACGACACGGATTGTCCGGCGCCCGACACGGGGACGGTTCCGTTGTCAGAGACGTTCGCCGCCATGGCCTGCGGTCCGCCGCCACGCTCGCCGTCATCTTGCCTGGGCTCGAAGCGCGCCGCGACCACGTCCCGCTCCCTGTACTTGAGTCCGATCCGCGCCACGGGCCAGGCGCCGGGGAACTTCAGATAGCCCGACAGGTTCTCGAGACGGGCCACCTCCGCAGGAAGCACCAGAGGACGCAGGTCGCGCCGCGTGCTCAGCGTCACGCCGTCGCGGGAGGTCTCGTAGCTCACACCCTCCGCAAGGGTTTCCACCTCCACGCGCCCCAGGCTCTCCGCGGACCATTCCGACGTGTCCTTGTCCGGCGCCGCAAGGACCACGCGGGTGCCGCAGAGGCCCGAGATCGTCTCCGCTCCGTCGCGGCCGTAGAGGTCGCGCAGGGCCGAGAACACCTGCACCCCCA
>JAPOPO010000359.1 GCA_026712885.1 Rhodospirillales bacterium
CGACCGCTTCGCCCCCCTCGCTCGCATGGCCGCGCGTCCGGACCAGACGCTTGCCCCCGCTCATCACCGTCTCGACATCGAGCAGGCCGAGCCCCGGTGTCTCCCCCGGCGGCCCCTCGATGCCGGAGGGGTCGGCGACGCGCTGGCCCAGCATCTGGTAGCCGCCGCAGAGGCCCACAACCCAGCCGCCGCGCCGCACATGCGCTCGGATGTCGAGCGCCCAGCCCTCGGCGTGCAGTTCCGCGAGGTCGCTTCGCGTGGCCTTGCTACCGGGCAGCAGCACGAGGTCGGCATCTCCCGGCAGCGCGCGCCCCGGCGGCACGAGGTCGACCACGGTGTCGGGCTCGGCGCGAAGGGGATCGAGGTCGTCAGTGTTGGAGATGCGGGGCAGGCGGGGGACGGCGATCTTGATCGCGCGGCCGGTTGAGGTGACTGGCGCCGCAGGCGTCGAGTCCAGGCCGACGCTGTCCTCGGCGGGGAGCAGCCGGGCGCCCTCGAACCAGGGCACGAGACCCAATGCAGCCCACCCGGTCTCCCGTTCAATGATCGAGTTGGCGTCGTCGAAGAGCGTGGCATCGCCGCGGAACTTGTTGATGACGAAGCCCTTGGTGAGCGCGCGCTCCGCCGCCGGCAGCAATGCCGCCGTGCCGACCAGGCTCGCGATCACGCCGCCCCGATCCACATCGCCCACAAGTGCCACGGGCACGTCGGCGGCCAGGGCGAAGCCCATGTTGGCGATATCGTTTGCCCGCAGGTTGACCTCGGCCGGGCTGCCCGCGCCCTCCACCAGGATCAGGTCGGCTTCCTCACCGAGCCGCTCGAAACTCTCCAGCACGCGCGGCATGAGCTCGGCCTTGAGCGCGTGGTAGCCCCGCGCGTCGGCGGTGCCGGTGACGCTGCCCTGCACCACCACCTGGGCGCCGTGCTCGCTCTCGGGCTTGAGCAGCACCGGGTTCATGTCGGCGCAAGGATCGATGCCTGCGGCGCGGGCCTGCAGCGCCTGGGCGCGGCCGATCTCGCGCCCGTCGCCCGCGACTGCGGCGTTGTTGGACATGTTCTGCGGCTTGAAGGGGCGCACCCGGAGCCCGCGCGTCGCGTAGGCCCGGCAAAAGCCCGCCACCAGCAGCGACTTGCCGACGTTGGAGCCGGTGCCCTGAAACATCAGGGCAGGCGGCCTGCGGGCGGTGTCTGCCATCAGAATTCGATGCCCACCTGCGCCTTCACGCCGGCGCGGAAGGGATGCTTGATCTCGGTCATCTCGGTCACGAGGTCGGCCATCTCGATCAGCGCGGGCTTGGCGTTGCGGCCGGTGACCACGACGTGCTGGTCGGGATTACGCGCGGCGAGCCCGGCGAGCACCTCGTCGAGGTCGAGATAGTCGTAGCGCAGCACGATGTTGAGCTCGTCCAGCACCACGAGGCGATAGGAAGGATCGGCCAGGAACTCCTTGGCCGACTCCCACGCCTTCTTCGCGGCGGCGATATCGCGCTGGCGGTCCTGCGTGTCCCAGGTGAAGCCCTCGCCCATCACGCGAACCGTGACGAGGTCGGGGAAGCGCTCCAGCACCACGCGCTCGCCGGTCGCCCACTTGCCCTTCACGAACTGCACCACGCCCACCTTCATGCCGTTGCCGATGGCGCGCGCGGCGAGACCGAAGGCGGCGGTCGACTTTCCCTTGCCCTTGCCGGTGTGGACGATGAGCAGGCCCTTCTCGATGGTCTTGGTGGCCAGCATGCGCTCGCGCGCCGCCTTGCGCTTGCGCATCTTCTCGGCATGGCGTTGGTCCAGCTCGGCCTCGGTCCGGGTCTCGCGTGCCATCAGAGTGCCTCCTGCCTGCCGTCGCGGAGCGCCGCGAGCAGCGCATGCG
>JAPOPO010000104.1 GCA_026712885.1 Rhodospirillales bacterium
CGTCGTGGCCCACATGCGCTCGCCGCTGGTGCCGGCGGTGCACATGAACACCAGACATATCGTCACCAGCACGTGGTGGTTCGGCGGCGGCACCGATCTCACGCCCACCTACCCGGTCGAGCCCGATACGGCGGACTTTCACGCAGCCCTCAGCCAAGCCTGCGCGCGCCACGACGCGGGCTACTATCCGCGCTTCAAGGCGTGGTGCGATCGCTACTTCTACCTGCCCCACCGCGAGGAGCCGCGCGGCGTCGGCGGCATCTTCTATGACGACCTCAACACGGGCGACTGGGCGGCGGATTTCGCCTTCACCCAGGATGTCGGCCGCGCCTTCCTGGAGGTCTACCCCGCGATCGTGCGGCGCCGAATGGGCGAGCCCTGGACCGAGGAGCAGCGCGCGCACCAGCTCGCGCGCCGCGGCCGCTACGTCGAGTTCAACCTGCTTTACGACCGGGGCACGCGCTTCGGGCTGGAGACCGGGGGCAACACCGAAGCCATCCTGATGTCGCTCCCGCCCGAGGTGCGCTGGCCCTGACCCGCGCGGCTCTTGCCGGGCTCGCCTCGCCCTCGTAGCGTAATTGCATGCGGGACGCGGGAAGCGAGGGCGGAGCGGACGCCGTGGCATTGCGCGGCAGGCGAATCCTGCTCGTGATCGCGGGCGGCATCGCCGCCTACAAGTGCCTCGACCTGATCCGGCGGCTCCGGGAGAACGGCGCCCACGTGCGTTGCATCTTGACCGCGGCCGGCGCCGCGTTCGTCACCCCGCTCTCGGTCGAGACCCTGGCCGGACAGGCGGTCTACACCGACACGCTGGCGCTCACGGGAGAGAGCGAGATCGCCCACATCAAGCTGGGGCAGGAGGCCGACATCGTGGTGGTGGCGCCCGCGACCGCCGACATCATGGCCAGGATGACCCACGGCATCGCCGACGATCTGGCGACCTCGACCCTGATCGCGGCGGACAAGCCGGTGCTCGTGGCGTCCGCCATGAACACGCGCATGTGGCAGCACCCCGCGACCGAGCGCAACCGCGCGCGGCTCGAAGCCGACGGCGTCAGCTTCGTCGGCCCCAACGACGGCCCGCTGGCGGAGGGCGAGAGCGGCCCCGGCCGGATGGCGGAGGTGCCGGAGATCGTGGCCGCGATCGTCGACGTACTGGACGCCCAGCCCGGCCCCCTCGCCGGCTTGCGGGTGCTGGTCACCAGTGGGCCAACTTACGAGCCCATCGACCCGGTGCGCTTCCTTGGAAACCGTTCCTCGGGCAAGCAGGGCCACGCCATCGCTGCCGCCTGCGCCGATGCGGGCGCCGACGTGGTGCTCGTCTCGGGCCCGACCGCCGAGGCAGCGCCGGCGGGAGTGGAGACGGTGCGAGTGGAAACCGCCGCGGAGATGCTGGCCGCCTGCGAAGAGGGCCTGCCTGCCGATATCGCCATCTGCGCCGCTGCGGTGTCGGACTGGCGGGCTGCGGCGCCACAGGACCAGAAAATCAAGAAGCCCCGAAGGGGCAAGGGCCGTGGCGATGCTGGGCTCACCCTGGAACTCGCGGAGAACCCGGACATTCTGGCCACGCTCAGCACCCCTGGCCCCAAGCGCCCGCGTCTGGTGATCGGCTTCGCCGCCGAGACCGAGGACGTGGAGGCAAACGCCGCCGCCAAGCTCGCGGCCAAGGGCTGCGACTGGATCCTCGCCAACAAGGTGGCGGAGGGTGCGGTCTTCGGCGACGACGAAAACCTCGTCCACCTCCTCACGCGCGGCGCGGGCGACGGGGCGCCTGGGGTCGAGCAGTGGCTGCGCATGAGCAAGGCCGAAGTCGCCGCGCGGCTGGTCCAACGCATCGCAGACGCGCTTCCCTCGGGCACAGAGACGGCATGAGCGCGCCGGTGGAGACACCGGTCGAGATCACGGTCCAGCGCCTCGCCCACGCTCTCGACCTGCCGCTCCCGAGCTACGCCAGCGCCGGCAGCGCAGGCCTCGACCTCTACGCCGCCACAGACCCGATCACGCTTGCGCCGGGCGCGCGTGCCCTGGTCGGAACCGGGCTGGCGCTGGCATTGCCGGAGGGCTTCGAGGGCCAGGTCAGGCCGCGCTCCGGCCTCGCGCTCAAACATGGCGTGACCGTGCTCAACGCCCCCGGCACCATCGATTCCGACTATCGCGGCGAGATCGGCGTGCTGCTGGTCAATCTGGGCGAGAGCCCGTTCGTGGTGGAACGCGGCATGCGCATCGCCCAGCTCGTGATTTCGCCGGTCGCCCGCGCGCATCTGGTGGAGGGCGAGGTGCCGCCGAGCGGAAGGGGCGCAGGCGGCTTCGGCTCGACCGGACTGGGCCTTGAGAACGAGGACAACTGACGAACGCGAGCGAACGCCGTTGATCGGTTTCGGCCCGCATTGCACAATGCCGTGCCGGTGCCCGGGGGGCGCCGGGCGGGTCACGAAAAGGGGGCAAGCATGAGGTTGAGTCGCAGAGGTCGGTTTGGCGTTGGGGCCGTGCTGCCCATGATGTTCGTCGCAGGCTTGGCGGTAGCGGCGTTCACGGGCCATGCCGGCGAGGTTCGCGCGGACGACCATCAGATTGAGCTGGTTTCGATCGAGGCGGAGGGCGGCAAGGCTCAGTCGAGCGTCGACCAGTCCGAAGCCACACTCGTCGCGTCCACGGTCCTCGAAGAATCCGCGGCCCCAAAGGTCAAGAAGCGCGGCTGCTCGATAGCCGCCAAGTGACACGCCAGGCGGTCGGCTTCTGCCGGCCGCACTAACGCATCTGCTCGGCTCCCCTCGCTGGCCGACGCGGCGGCGGGGCGACCGCAAGTCTGCATGAGCGAGCGATCCGAGCGGACCATGGCACGAGATCATCCGGACGAGGCCGCCCCCGCCGTCACGGCGCCGCCGCCGGCCGTACGCGGCCGCATCTACGACAGCATCGCCGAGACCATCGGCTCCACGCCGCTGGTGCGCTTCAACCGCCTGCCGGCCGAGGCCGGCTGCCGCGCCGAGATCGTCGGCAAATTGGAGTTCTTCAACCCGCTCGCCTCGGTCAAGGACCGCATCGGCGTCTCGATGATCGAGGCGGCGGAGGCCGAGGGCAGGATCGAGCCCGGCCGCTCGGTGCTGGTCGAGCCCACCTCGGGCAACACCGGCATCGCTCTGGCCTTCGTGGCGGCGGCCAAGGGCTACCGGCTGATCCTCACCATGCCGGAGAGCATGTCCATCGAGCGCCGCCGCATCCTCCTCTTCCTCGGGGCGGAGCTTGAGCTTACCCCGGCAGCCAAGGGCATCCCCGGCGCCCTCGCCCGCGCCATCGAGCTCGTGGACGAGATCGATGACGCGGTGATGCTCCAGCAGTTCGAGAACCCGGCGAACCCGGCGATCCATCGGGTCACCACCGCCGAGGAGATCTGGCGCGATACCGGCGGAGAGTTGGACGCCATCGTCTGCGGCGTCGGCACCGGCGGCACGGTGACCGGCATCGGCCAGGTGCTGAGGCCGCGCCTGCCCGCGCTCAAGCTGATCGGGGTCGAGCCCGAGGCGAGCGCCGTGCTTTCCGGCGCACCGGCGGGCCCGCACAAGATTCAGGGCATCGGCGCGGGGTTTGTGCCGGGCGTGCTCGACCGCTCGGTGATTGACGAGCTGATCCAGATCAGCGACGAGACCTCCTTCGAGACCGCCCGGCGAGTGGCGCGCTTGGAGGGCATCCCGGTGGGCATCTCGTCGGGCGCCGCCATCGCCGCCGCGCTCCAGGTCGGCGCGCGCGACGAGATGGCGGGCAAGCGTATCCTCGTCATCGTGCCCTCGTTCGCGGAGCGCTACCTCTCCACCGACCTCTTTGCAGGACTGTAAGCCTCGCCATGTTCAACGAACGGCAGCTCGAGCGCTACGCCCGCCACATCCTGCTGCCGGAGGTGGGCGGCCCCGGCCAGCAGAAGCTGCTGGATTCGAAGGTGCTGGTGGTCGGTGCCGGCGGGCTCGGCTCGCCCCTCATGCTCTATCTCGCGGCGGCCGGCGTCGGCACGCTCGGCGTGGTCGACGACGACGCGGTGGCGCTCTCCAACCTGCAGCGACAGATCGCCCACACCGAGGCCCGGATCGGCCATCCCAAGACCGAGAGCGCGGCCGAGACGGTGGCGCGGATCAATCCGGACGTGACGGTCGAATGCCACCCGGTGCGTCTCGGCCCCGACAACGCCATGGACCTGATCGGGCGCTACGACCTGGTCGCCGACGGCAGCGACAACTTCGCGACGCGCTTCCTCATCAACGATGCCTGCTACCTGTCGCAGACGACCCTGGTCTCGGCCTCGATCCTGCGCTTCGACGGCCA
>JAPOPO010000328.1 GCA_026712885.1 Rhodospirillales bacterium
GGCCGGGCGGTCCGGTCGCGGCGGCGCAAAATTGTGCCATCCATGGCCTTTTGTCTGTTTCGGCGAGGGGCGGGGGATGTACGGGGTGGAGCTCTATGCGGCGGTTCGGCTTACGGTCGTCGATGAGGGTCTGAGCCACAGGGAAGTGTCGTCCCGAAGGGCGCAATCGGGAAAGCGGCCTGCGGGCTTGCCATGCAGCCGTCGGGAGTGACAGGTTTCGGGTATGCTAGCAGGAAGGAGCCCGGCGATAATTTCGCGCCGTCACTTTCTCGCAACCTCGGCCGCCGCGGTGCTGCTGCCCTCGGCGGCCCGCGCTGTCGGCGCGCCGATGCCGATCTTCGACGCTCATATCCATTTCAGCCACGACGCCGCCGATCGGTTTTCCGCCGGCGAAGCTGTCGCCATTTTGGAGAAGGCGGGGCTGAAGCGGGCGCTGGTGTCGAGCTCGGGCGACGCCGGCACCCGCGCGCTCCACGCCGCGGCGCCTGACCTTGTCCTGCCCAGCCTGCGCCCCTATCGTCGGCGCGGCGAAATCCACAGCTGGATCGACGATTCATCGGTGATCGACTTCCTTGAAGACCGTCTGAAGCGCTTCAAGTGGGTCGCGGTCGGCGAATTCCACCTCTTCACCGCGCAAACCGGCAAGGCCGTGCCGCGGCGCATGATCGAGCTGGCACGGCAACACAATCTTCTGCTGCACGCCCATTCGGACGCCGGCGCGGTCGACGGGATCTTTGCCCAATGGCCGGAAGCGCGGGTGCTGTGGGCCCATGCCGGCTTCGTCGGACCGGATGTCGTCGGCCCGATGCTCGGAAAGCACGCGAACTTGTGGACCGATTTGGCCTTCCGCAGCGAACACGCCCATGACGGCCGGGTCGACGACGACTGGCGCAGCCTGTTCGCCACCTTCCCGGACCGCGTCATGGTCGGCACCGACACCTTCACGCCGGAGCGCTGGCACTATGTCGTCCGACACGCCGAGTGGACCAGGGAATGGCTGGCCGACCTGCCACCCGGCCTCGCCGAAAAAATCGCCTGGCGCAACGGCGAGGCGATGATCCGGCCGCACTTGGCAAACCTCCACACATAACCGTGGCCCGGTGGCGCCTCGGCGGACCGGCGCTGGCGGCCGCACTCGTGCTCGCAACCGGCCAGGCGGTGGCCTGCGACCGTCCAGAAGGTTGGACCGGCGGCGCGAGAATCGCCGGCGAGCTATGGACGTCATGGTGGCAATCGGAACCCGCCGCCATCCCGGTCGGCGCGCATTTTTCCATCCGCTTCCATCTGTGCGGGCCTCCGGTCGATCGGGTCAAGGCGCGCGGTTGGATGCCGGACCACCGGCACGGCATGAACTACCGGCCCACGGTGACGCTGAACGGCTCGTCCGGAACGGCCGAAGGCCTGATGTTCCACATGCCGGGGCGCTGGCAGCTGATTCTGGATGTCCGCGGCGCAGTGGGCCGGGAGAAGTTGACCGCCGAATCGGTGCTGGAGTGACGCCCTGGCGCTCCGGCGCATCCGTCGCCGCCCGGCTTTCGGGGTTTGCAATTGTAATCTGTGTTTTTTCGGGCATCGCCGCGCCGGCGCCGGCGCTCGATTTCACTGCCGAGGAGGAACGCCGGATTCTGCGCCACGGGCCCTGGCCGCCGGCCTTGCAGCTCGATCCGAGCAATCGGGTTTCCGGCAATCCGGCCGCCATCGCCTTCGGCCGGGCGCTGTTCTTCGAGCCGCGCCTGTCGATCTCCGGTGCGATCTCCTGCGCAACCTGTCATCCGCCGGAGCGGGCCTGGACCGACGGCCTGCCGCGCAGCCGTGGACAGCAGACCGTCGACCGAAACGCGCCCAGCCTGTTCAACCTGCGCTTCAACCGCTGGTTCGGCTGGGACGGAGCGCAGGACTCGCTGTGGGCGCAAAACCTGCGGCCCCTGCTCGACCGACGCGAAATGGGTGTCGGCCCCGGCGGCGCGGCGCGGCTGGTTCGCACCGACCGGCAGCTTTCCTGCGGTTACCGGCGTGCGTTCGGCGAAGCGCCCGGCGCAGACGACGCACGGCTATTCGTCGATCTCGGCAAGGCACTGGCGGCGTTCCTGGAAGCGCAAGTCACCGGCCGCACGCCGTTCGATGATTTCCGCGACGCCCTGGCGCGGGGCGATGCTGCCGGCCGTGCCCGTTATCCCGCCGCTGCCAAGCGCGGCCTGCGCCTGTTCATCGGCGGGGGCAACTGCGTCTTCTGCCATTTCGGCCCGGCCTTTACCAACGGCGAGTTCGCCGACGCCGGCGTGTCGCATTTCATCGAACCCGGCCGGGTCGATCCCGGCCGGTACGGCGGCATCCGCAAGTTACGGCAGAGCCCGTACACCCTGTTGGGCCGCTTCAACGACGATGCAGGGCGCTCCACCGCCGCCAAGACCCGCTATGTTCACCTGCGCCAAAGCAACTTCGGCGAGTTCCGGGTGCCGGGTCTGCGCAACGTGGCGCTCACCGCGCCTTACATGCATGCCGGCAGCCTCGAGACGCTCGCCGACGTCGCCCACCACTACTCGACTCTCGACGAGGAGCGGCTGCACGCCGGCGGCGAACGGATTCTGCGCCGCCTGGACCTGAGCGTGCGCGAACAGGCCGACCTCGTCGCCTTTCTCGAAACGCTGACGGAAAAAGCACCGCTTCACGAATTCGTAGAGGACACCGGCAACGCCGTCTGCCGCCAACCCGTGCAATAGTATGGTCAGGCCCGTCGGCCGGAGGACCGCTGCCCATGTCACGACTGCCCCTTGCCGACCCGCAAGACCTGCCGCCCTTCCTCAAGAGCATGCACGACGGTGCCGGCGAAGGTGACTGGTCCACGCGCCACTGCGCCCGCGCGTTCGCCGCGCACCCCGACATCCTGGAGCGCTATCTGGCCTTCTACTACCCGTTCCATGCGAGCGAGCCCGGAAGCGTTCTCGATGGCCGGATCAAGGAGCTGGTGAGGCTCCGCATCGCCACTCTCAACGGCTGCCAGACCTGCAAGGCGGCGCGTCTCGCGCCGAGCGACGTGAGCGAGCAGGAGGCGGCGATCGGGGTCGACGACCCGACTGAAGCGGCATTCTCGGGGCGGGAGCGGGCTGCGCTCGCGCTCGCGGAACAGATGGCGCTTGATCACCTGAGCTTCGACGACACGGCGATGCGCGGGCTGCGGCAGCACTTCTCCCACGCCGAGACGTTGGAGTTGATGATGATGATCGGCCAGTACATCGGTTTCGGCCGGATGCTCGCGATGCTCCAGCTCGAAGAGACGCATTGCCCGATCGAGCCGGCCGCCGATCCTCAGCCCCAGACCGCAGGGTCCTTGAGGTAGTCGTGCACAACGCGGCCGAAGTTCAGGTCGAAGTCGACGACGGCGAAGAAGCCGCCGAGGATGCGCACGGGCGCCAGCTGATGCCATGAGTCGGCGGCCGTGCTCGCCAGCGTGAGCGCGGCGCGGCCGGCGTAAAGCTCGGGGCTGCCGTCCCCGCTCTTGCGCAGCGCGCCCTCCACATCGAGCCGCACCAGCTCGGAGACGCTCGGCCGCTCGGCGGTCTCCGCGCTCGGGATGTGGCGGTACGAGAGCACCGGCGCCTCGGCGAGCTCGTCGGGAGATGCCTTGCGGTCGCACACCATCGACGCTGTCATCAGGCGCTGCCCGCGCGGCCGCTCCACGGTGAACAGAAGCTGCTCCATGTAGGGCATGGAATCGGCGCCCCAGTTGTGCTCGATCACGGCGATCTTCTTGGCGTAACCCCAGATCTCGCGGCCTGCCCCGAGGGGGATGTCGTTATCGACCAGGATCGACGGCTGATACATGTAGCGCGTATCGCCCAGCTTCGCGTCGACCATGACGAAGGCCTCGTGATAGGGGCCAAAGGCGGAAAACGGGACCCAGCGGGACCAGGAGGTGCAGATCACCGGATCGTCCGCCGGCTCCAGATGGGGCGGCAGCAGCTCGTTCACCGCGTCGCTGTCGGCCTCGTAACGGATCATCAGGTCCTGCACGCCGCGGAATGGATAGGGCGGCTCTGCGTACATCGGGCCACCGAGCGGCATGCTGAAGTTTCGTTTGAAGCTCTCGATATCCATGACGTGGATTCCTCGTGCGCGCGGCTAACGGTTGTCGGTATCGAGCGCCGACCAGTCGTCGAGACGGCCGTAGAGATAGGGCACGAACGCATCGGCCGGCAGCCGGGCGAGCGGGCGGCAGGTGGAGTGAAGATCGCCCTCGATGTAGGAGGCGCCCCGCACCCCGCATATCTCGATGTCGGCCAGCGGGTCGTGCACGGTGGAGCGAAGCGCGAGCGTACCCGTCCCTTCCCGCCGGACGGTCAAGTGGTTGTCGAACTCGGCGAGGGTGAGGACCGGATCGTCCTCGAGTCCGACGCCGGTGCAAGACGGCAGCGCCTTGATGTTGAAGTTGGCGCCCTTCTCCCGGCTCGGCTCGCGGGCGTTCGGCAGCGTCGCCTCGATCTCGATCACGCGCGTGCCGAGCCGCTCGACATGGCCGTGCATGGCATCGCCGCGCCGCTGCAGGCGTGTCGTGGCCTGCTTCTTCGGCTCGCCGAAGAGGTCACGGCCGAAGATGATCGCGTGGTCCTGGTCCATGAACATCGCGAGCACGTAGGGCGCCTCGATCTCCCCGTGGCGGGCCATGACGTAGATCGCCCCGCCGGCGAAGTCGGCCACGCAGTTGGAGCGCCAGCGCCCCACCATCGCCGTCACCGACGGCTCCGCCACGGGCTCCAGCCCCGGCGGCAGCACCTCGGCCACGATCTCCGGCCGCGTGAGGAATTCGATCATCAGCATCTCGGCGCCGACGAAGCGCGGCCGTTTCAGCACCGCCTCGATGCGCTTCACTTCCTCGGGCGTTTTCACGAAGCCCATGGTACGTGCCTCCTCGTTTGGGCGGCGCAGCTCCCTCAGGCGCCCAGATAGGCGCGCCGCAACCGCTCTGAATCCCTGAGCGCGTCGACGGTGCCGCTGAAGCTCACCTCGCCGCTGGAGATGACCACGCCGTTGTCGGCGACCCTGAGTGCGAAGTCGGCGTTCTGCTCGGCGACGACGATGGTGAGCCCCAGCGCCTTGAGGGCGCGGAACGTCTCGACGAGCGTGTTGATGATGGCGGGCGCGAGCCCGAGCGTCGGCTCGTCCACCATCAGCAGGCGGGGCTGCGCCATCAGGCCGCGCGCGATGGTGAGCTGCTGTTGCTCGCCGCCGGAGAGCGTGCCGCCCGCCTGCCGGGCGCGTTCCTTGAGAATGGGGAACATCGCGTAGTTCCGCTCGATCAGCTCGCGCGTCTTCGCCCGTTCGCGAATGTGAACGGTGGCACCCACCAGCAGATTGTCGAGCACGCTCATCTCCGGGAAGATGCGGCGCCCTTCGGGAACGTGGGCGATCCCGTCCAGCACGATCCTGTCCGGCGCGCGCTTGAGAAGCGACTTCCCCTCGAAATCGATCCGTCCCCCGAGCGGGCGCATGAGGCCGCTGATCGCCCGCAGGATCGAGGTCTTGCCAGCGCCATTGGGGCCGAGCAATGCGCAGACTTCCCCCTCGTCGACCGAAAGGCTGAAACCCCGCACCACGCGGTTCACGCCGTAGGCCAGCGTCAGATCGTCGATCTCCAGCATCTCAGTGCTCGCCGCCGAGATAGATGCTGACCACTTGTTCGTTCGCGCGAATCTCGTCGGGGGTGCCGGAGACCAGGAGCGCGCCGTGGTGCATGACGAAGAGGTACTCGCAGACGTCCATGACCACCTCCATGTTGTGGTCGATCAGGAGGATGGTGAGGCCGCCGCGCTGGCATTCGCGCAGGTGCTCGATCAGGTCGAAGGACTCCTCGCGGCTGAAGCCCGCGAAGGGCTCGTCGAGCAGGAGCACCTTGGGCCCGAGCGCCAGGGCCTGGGCGATCTCGGCGCGCCGGCGCATCAGGTGGCTGAGATCGGTCGGCAGGTCGGCGCGGACCGCGCCCAGCTCGAAGAACTCGAGCAAGGCATCGGTACGCGAATCCTCGTCGCCGCTGCAGCCGGGATAGCTCAGGTCGCGGCCGCCGTGCCGGCCACCCCAGATCATCGCCGTCCTGATGTTCTCCTCCACCGATTCCTCGGTGAAGAGGCGGTTCTTCTGATAGGTGCGGCTGAGGCCGCTGCGCGCGACCCTGTAGGACGGCAGGCGGTGGATCGGCTTCGAGTCCAGCGTCACCGTGCCGGTATCGGGCGTCGCATGCTTGGTGACGAGGTTGACGAAGGTGGTCTTGCCGGCGCCGTTGGGCCCGATCAGGCCGACCAGCGCGCCGCGCGGCACGTCGAAGCTCACGTCGCGCACGGCCTCGACGCCGCCGAAGCGCTTGCTCAGGTTGCGGACCTCGAGGATGGCGTCCATCGGCCGCTACCGTCCCCTCGGTGCGGCGCCGAGCGCATCGGCCACTCTCTGCCTGATGCCGACGGAGTCGAGGGCGAAGTGCCAGAGCAGATTGGCGCCGCCCCAGAGGCCCCCGCGGAAGAACAGGACCGTCACCACGATCAGGCCGCCGAGGACGATCTGGTTCCACTTGCCGAAATCCTGGATGAACTGATCGAGGACGACCAGGAAGACGACCCCGATGGCGGGCCCCAACAGCGTGCCCGAGCCGCCGATGATGACGTAGATCACGTACTGGAAGGAGCTCCATATCGTGAACGAGCTCGGATCGATGGCGATCTGCATCGAGGCGTAAAGCGCGCCGGAAAGTGCCGCGAAGCCGGCGGCGAAGACGAAGACAAGCTGCTTGTAGCGGAAGACGTCTAGGCCACGTGCGGCAGCCAGGTCCTCGTCCTGGCGGATCGCGCTTAGAGCGCGCCCCACGTGCCCGCGGGTGAGCCACCACGAGGAGAACGCCGCGATCACGAGGAAGAAGAGCACCACGATGAGGAAGCGCGCATTGGTGACGAAGGCGTAGTCGCCGAGCGCCGGCCTCGGGA
>JAPOPO010000110.1 GCA_026712885.1 Rhodospirillales bacterium
CGACATGCGCGAATGTATCGGCTGCAACATCTGCGTCTCGGGCGATTTCACCATGTCGCCGATCCGCTGCACCCAGAACCCGACCATGAGCGAGGAGTGGCGCAAGGGCTGGCACCCGGAGCGCATTCGGCCGCGCGAGTCGGAGAAGCCCGTCCTCATCGTCGGCGCGGGGCCGGCGGGCCTCGAGGCGGCGCAGGCGCTCGGCAAGCGGGGCTACGAAGTGACGTTGGCCGAGAAGGGTACCGCACTCGGCGGCCGCGTCGCGCGCGAATGCGGGCTGCCGGGGCTCGCCGCATGGGTCCGGGTCCGCGACTACCGCGAGCAGCAGCTACATCAGCTGCCCAACGTGCAGACCTACTTCGATTCCGAGCTCGACGCGGCGGCCGTGCTGGAATTTGGCGTGCCCCGTGTCGTGGTCGCCACCGGCGCGCGCTGGCGGGCGGACGGCGTCGGCCACCACTGGGCGTGGCCCATGCCCATCGCGGCGAGCGCGCGGGTTCTGACTCCCGACGACATCATGGCAGGCACCGTGTCTCCGGCAGGGGCGCGCGTCGTCGTCTGGGACGACGAGCACTACTACATGGGGGGCGTGCTGGCGGAACTGCTCGCCGACAAGGGTTGCCAGACGTCCTACCTGACACCGGCGCCCGAAGCCTCTACCTGGACTCGCAACACGATGGAGCAGCACTTCATCCAGGCGCGCCTCCTGGAGAAGGGCGTAACGATCCGGAGCTTCACCAATCTCGACGCCGTCTCGGAAGGCTCCATCACGGCCTCCTGCGTCTTCACCGGGCGCGCGGAAGAGATCGCGGCGGACGCCGTGGTGCTGGTCACGTCGCGGGAGCCGGTAGACCGCCTCACCCGCGAGCTTGCGGCGCGCGCCGATGACTGGAAGGACGCCGGCATCGAAACGGTCACCACTATCGGCGACGCGCTCGCGCCGGCGACCATCGCCCACGCGGTCTACGCGGGGCGCCGCTATGCGGAGGAGTTGGACGGCCCGGCGGTGAGCAACGACGAGGTTCCCTTCAACCGCGAGATCGCCGAGCTCCTGCCCCTTGTCTAATTCGTCTCTCCCTACGGCGCGCGGCGCGCGGCGATCAGGAACTCGGTATTGCCGTCGCGGCCCTTGATCGGGCTCTCGACCAGTCCCGTCACCGGCCAGCTCTCTGCCGTAAGCCAGTCTCGGATCGCCGCGCAGACCTCCGCGTGAACGGCGGGGTCGCGGACGATACCGCCCTTGCCCACGCGCTCGCGCCCGGCCTCGAACTGCGGCTTGATCAGGGCGACGAGGCGTGCGCCGTCGGCTGCGAGCGCGAGCGGGGCCGGCAGGATCGTGCGCAGGCCGATGAAGCTCGCATCGCACACGACGAGGTCGATCGGCGCCGGCACCTGCTCCCGCGAGAGGTAACGCGCGTTGGTCCGCTCCAGCACCGTAACGCGGGCATCGTCGCGCAGGCGGGCGTCGAGCTGGCCGTAGCCGACATCGACCGCGTAGACCCGCCGTGCGCCCCGCTGGCAGAGCACATCGGTGAAGCCCCCGGTAGAGGCGCCGACGTCCAGCGCAGCCAGCCCGCTTGGGTCGATTTCGAAATGCGTGAGCGCGTGGTCCAGCTTTTGGCCGCCGCGCGAGACCCAGGGGTGATCCGCGCCCCTGACCGTGAGTGGGAGCGCGCGGTCGACCTGCGTGCCGGGCTTCTCGAGCCGGCGCTCGCCGGAGTAGACTCGGCCGGCCAGCAGCAGCGCCTGCGCCTTGGCCCTGGTCTCGGCAAGGCCGCGGGCGACCAGCAGGGTGTCGAGCCGTTCCTTGCCGGACGCGCGCCGGTTCAGTGGCGCCGCTCCACGATATAGCGGGCGGCGGCGCGGAGCGGCGCGGCTTTTTCGTCGAAGGGACTCAGCGCCGCGATGGCGTCACCCCCCAGCCCCTCCGCCCGCCAGCGCGCTTCCTCCGCGCCCAAGAGGCCCACGAAGGTTGCCTTCCCGGCGGCGGCGTCCTTGCCCACGGCCTTGCCCAGGTCGGCTTCCGTGCCCTCGTGATCGAGCAGGTCGTCGGCGATCTGGAACGCGAGCCCGATGCAGGCGGCATAGTCGCGGAGCGCCGCACGCGCCGCACCGTCCTCCCGCGCGAGGATGGCGCCGGCCTCGCACGAGAAGCCGAAGAGAGCACCAGTCTTGAGTCGCTGCAGCCGGATCACTTCGTCGAGTCTGAGATTCCGGCTCTCCGCCGCGAGGTCGATCGCCTGGCCGCCGGCCATGCCGTTCGCGCCGGCGGCCTGCGCCAGCGCGCAGGCGAGTTCCACGCGCACCGCGGCGTCGGGATGCCCCGCCGGCGTCGTCACCGCCTCGAAGGCGAGCGTGAGCAGTGAATCGCCCACCAGGATCGCGGTCGCCTCGTCGAAGGCGATATGGCAGGTGGGCTTGCCGCGGCGCAGGTCGTCGTCGTCCATCGCGGGCAGGTCATCGTGGACCAGCGAGTAGGTGTGCACCATCTCGATGGCGGCGGCGGTATTGACGGACCAGGCGCGCGGCACCTCGAAGAGGTCGGCGCCCGAGAGCACCAGGAAGGGCCGGAGCCTCTTGCCGCCGGCGAAGAGGGAATAGCGCATCGCCTCGACGAGGCGACCGTCGGCCCCGTCAGGCGCGGGAACCAGTGACTCGAGGGCTTCGTCTACGGCGTCCGCGGCCTCGCGGAGCGCATCCTCCAGCGAACTCACCCGGCGTCCTCAGCCGGTCTCGAATGGCTCCGTGCGGACCGCTCCGGCCGCATCGCTATCGATCTTCTCGACCCGGAGCTCGGCCTGCCTGAGCTTCTCTTCGCAGAACGTCTTCAGCTTGACGCCGCGCTCATAGGCCGCGATGGCCGCTTCGAGGCCGGTCTCGCCGGCCTCCAGCTCGTGCACGATCCCCTCGAGCTCGCGCATCGCGCCCTCGAAGGTCTGCGCCTCGCCGTCGTTCTCTCCGCCCTCGCCCATGCAACGAGTCTAGGGTGTGCCCCAATATGCGGCAACCCGCTGAACCGGCCCGGAATCAGCACGTCAGGCGCCGATGTCCTCGAACAGCTCGTCCGCGTCGTTGAAGCGCTTGCCATCGCCCACTTCCAGCTCCTTCATGGCCTCGACGGTGGAAGGGTTCGGCGCGTCAACTCCGGAGGGCAACTTCTTCTCATCGTCCACGACAATACTCCGCTCCGTTTCCCCGCCGCCGGTTAGCCCGCGATGCTCGGGCGGGCGGAGACCTCGGCGTGCCAGCGCCGGGTGTTGGTGTGATCCTCCGGCAGCCCGACCTTGGCCCCCTTGGTCGCGAAGTCGACGATGCAGAGCGCGGTGATGTCGGCGACGCTGAAGCGGGGGCCCGCGATGAACCGGTTGTCCGCAAGCTGACGCTCGATGCGACCGTAGAAGCGGGCGAGCCGCTTCTTGCCGCGCTCCACCAGGTCGGGGATCTGCTCGATGGGCTCTTCGAACCCCGGCAGGCCCCGGCCGGCGAAGGCGGGGGTGGCATTACGGAACACCTCGGCTACGCCGTTGAAGCCTTCGTTCTCGGCGCGGCGCTCCCACATGTCGACGCGCGCACGGTCGAGCCGGTTCACGCCGAAGAGCGGCGGGGCCGGATACGCCTCTTCGAGGAACCGGCAGATCGCCATCGCCTCGCCGATCTGCGTGCCGTCGTCGAGCTCCAGCATCGGAACGATGCGCCCGTCGTAGCGCGCGAGGAAGTCGTTGGTGAGATGCGCGCCCTCGCCGACCTCCACCACCGGGATCTCGATACCCTTCTCGGCCATGTAGATCAACACGCGGCGCGGATTGGGCGCAGCCCCCCAACTGTAAAGCTTCATTGCGTCCTCCTTGCGGCTCGGCCTTTGGCCCCTAGATCGCGGGCCGCTTGCTCTGCCAGGGCTGGGTCGCGCCCTCGAACGCGGCAGCCGCGCGGAATACGGCGAGGTCGTCGTAGGGTCGGCCCACGACCTGCATTCCGATCGGCACACCGTTGGCGGAGAACCCGGTCGGCACGCTCATCACCGGACATTGGCTCACCTGATTGAAGCCGTAGGTCGCGATCCAGCCGCCGTAAGCCATGACCCGTACCCCGTTGATCCGAAAATCCGGGTTCGCATTGTCGTGGTCTGCCTTGACTGCCGGCACCGTATTCGTCGGGCAGATCAAGATGTCGTGGGACTTGAGGATCGGCTGCAGCTGTTGCCACATCCGGCCACGCACCGCGTAACACTGGTACAGGCGGGCGGCGCTGAGCCTGAGGCCCCGCTCCACCAGCCCGACGACGAAAGGGTCCATCTCGTACTGCCAGCGAGGCAGGTAGTCGCCGACGAGGCCCGCGAAGATGCCCTCCCACCAGGTCACGCAGATGTCGAGGGCGCCGTAGTCCCAGCCGAGATCGACCTCCTCCACCTCGCAGCCGAGATCGCGGAATATCGCAGCAGCGCGCCGCGTCGCCTCCTCCACCTCCGGGTCGACCTGGAGGTAGCCGAGGTCCATGCTGAGGGCAACCTTCCAGCCGCGGATTCCCTCGTAGGTGGCCGGCAGCCGGACCCTGCCGGGCAGGGAGCGGTGATCCTCCGGGTGCGGACCGGACATGACGTTCTGCATCAGCGCGGCGTCGGCCACGCTGCGCACGATCGGGCCGTAGTGCAGGATGGTCTCGAAGGGATGGTCGCGATCCAGCGGATTGCGGCCGAAGGGCGGCTTGTAACCGAAGAGGCCGCAGGCCGCGGCCGGAATGCGGATTGAGCCGCCGCCGTCGGTGCCGTCGGCAAGCGTCGTCATGCCGGCGGCGACCACGGCGCCTGCGCCGCCGGAAGAGCCGCCGGGGGTGTAATCCAGGTTCCACGGATTGCGCGTGACGCCCCAGAGCGGACTGTGGGTGGCTCCCGAATGGGCGAACTCGGGAGTCGTGCTGCGCAGGTGCATGATGGCGCCCGCACGCAGCAGCCGGTCCACAGTGGGTGCCGTGTAGTCGGGCCTGAAGTCCGCGAAGATCTTCGAGCCGAGGGTGGTGATCTCGCCCTTGACCGTGTGGAAGTCCTTGATCGCGACTGGCACGCCTTCGAGCGCGCGCAGCCGGCCGTCGGTCTTCCCGTACTTCGCCTCGGCCTTCTTCGCCTGCTCGCGTGCCCGGTCGAAGTAGTCGTAGGTGATGGCGTTGAGCCTGGGGTTGACCTCCTGCGTGCGTGCGATCTGCGCGTCCAGCAACTCGACGGGCGAGAGCGTGCGCGCCTTGAAGCGCGCCAGCGCCTCGCTTGCCGAGAGATAGCAAAGCTCCAGGTCCGCCGATGCCAAGCCTCACCTCCAACCGCGATGCCGCCGCGCGCCGTCCTCGGCTATGCGGTTCCGCCGCTTACGCGCGGTACACGACCCTGCGCGCCATCGATGGCCGTGCTGCGCGCGCCCTAGATCGCGGGCCGCTTGTCGCGCCAGGGCTGGGTCGCGCCCTCGAACGCGGCGGCCGCGCGGAGCACGGAGTGATCGTCGTAGGGCCGGCCCACGACCTGCATGCCGGTGGGTACGCCGTAAGAGGAGAAGCCGGTCGGCACGCTCATTACCGGGCACTGACTCAGCAGGTTGAAGGGGTTGGTGCAGATCCAGCCGACATAGGCCATCACGCGGACCCCGTTGATCTGGAAATTGGGGTCCGCGTCGTTCTGGTCGGCCTTGACCGACGGCACCGCCAGCGTCGGGCAGATCAGGAAGTTGTAGCGCTTGAGGATTGGCTGCAGCTGCTCCCACATCCAGCCGCGAAACACCTGGCACTGGTAGAGGCGCGCGGCGCTGTGGGTCATGCCCTTCTCCAGCAGCCTGACCACGAAGGGGTCCATCTCGTACTGCCAGCGGGGCAGCAGGTGGCCGGCGACCCCGGCAAAAAGACCCTCCCACCAGGTCATCCAGCAATCTTGGACGCCCCAATTGAAGCCGACGTCGACCTCGTCCACCTCGCAGCCGAGGCTGCGCAGCACGTCCGCCGCGTGCCGCATGTTCGCCTGCACCTCCGGATCGACCTCGAAATAGCCGAGGTTCATGGAGAAGGCGACCTTCCAGCCGCGGATGTCGTCGTACGTCATGGGCAGCCGGATCTTGTTCGGCAGGCTGCACAGATCGTCCGGATGCGGGCCGGACATGACGTTCTGCATCAGCGCCGTGTCGGCGACGCTACGGACCATGGGGCCGTAGTGCAGGATGGTCTCGAGCGGATGGTCGCGATCCAGCGGATTGCGGCCGAAGGGCGGCTTGTAGCCGAAGATGCCGCAGGCCGACGACGGAATGCGGATCGAGCCGCCGCCGTCCGTGCCGTCGGCCAGCGTGGTCATGCCGCCGGCGACCGCAGCGCCCGCGCCGCCGGAGGAGCCGCCGGGGGTGTATTCCAGGTTCCAGGGATTGCGCGTGATGCCCCAGAGCGGGCTGTGGGTGTTGCCGGAATAGGCGAACTCGGGCGTCGTGGTGCGCAAATGCATGATGGCGCCGGCGCGCAGCAGCCGGTCCACCGTCGCCGCCGAGTAGTCGGGCCGGAAGTCCTCGAAGATCTTGGAGCCCAAGGTCGTGATCTCGCCCTTGACCGGGTGGAAGTCCTTGATTCCCACCGTGACTCCTTCGAGCGCGCGCAGCCGGCCATCGGTCTTCCCGTACTTCGCCTCGGCCTTCTGCGCCTGCTCTCGCGCCCGGTCGAAATAGTCGTAGGTGATGGCGTTGAGCTTGGGATTGATCGCCTGCGTGCGCGCGATTTGCGCGTCCAGCAGCTCGACCGGCGAGAGCGTGCGCGCCTTGAAGCGCTCCAGCGCTTCGGTCGCCGTCAGATAGCAAAGCTCGAGATCTGCCGATGCCATGATGTGCCTCCCTTTGGGCCTTCCCTTACGAGCCTCGCCGCATCGCCGCGTCCCTCAACCGAGGTGCACGACCTCCCTCCGCTTGATGCTCTCGTCGGCGGCGATGACGATGCGCAGGCTGTTGACCGCGCTGTCCATATGTTCGGATAGATCGAGGTCCTCGCGGATCGCCTTGAGCAGGAACGCCTGCTCACGATCGCACAGCTCCTGATGGGTCGGCTCGTCGGCCATGTCGACCCATTCGTCCTCGTGCCCGAAGTTGTTGGCCTCGTCGATCTCGCTCGAATGACAGAGCAGCGCGTTGGTCTTGGTGTGCGAGTCAATGTCGTCCGAGGCGGCGTGGTCCTGCCCTTCCTGCGGCATGCCGATGCAGACGCAGCCCTTGGGCCCCACCACGTCTTTCACGAAGAACGCGCCCTCCCTCATCATCTGCCCCCAGCCGGC
>JAPOPO010000107.1 GCA_026712885.1 Rhodospirillales bacterium
CATAGTGGTTGAGGCGCATGGCGGTGATGTGGCGGTCGATCTTGTCCGCGAAGAATGTCTCGGGCATGTCGAGCGCCAGCGCGAAGATGCGCATCAGGGTCTCGGCCAGGCGCTCCATCGCGCGGTAGTAGGTGCAGAGGCTCTCCCGGAAGCCGGGCGGCCGGGTGGGCCAGATGTTGGGCTCGAACCAGGTTTCCCGGTGCGCCCTGTAGTACGGCGTCTGCGGTAGATCGAAGCGCCCGAAGGTGAAGGCCTCGATCAGGTCCGGCGGCGACTCGCGGTCTAGGGTGTAGGCCAGCGCATTGCCGCCAACGGGCAGGTAGCCCCGGCGAAAATCCCCCTTGGGCGACATCCAGCGTCGCTTCTCTGCATCGCTCAGGTCGAAGAAGGCCCAGGTCGCCGCGAGGGCGTCGTCGATGACGGGGGATGGGACACCGTGGCCGGCGACGATCAGGAAGCCGATGCGGCGGCAGGCCCGGTCGACCGCCTGCGCCACCGCTGCCTTCTGCGCGTCGCCGCCGCCGAGAAAAGGCACAATGTCGACGACGGGGACGGTGCTCTCGCTCATGGCCGGGGCATGGTGTCACGGCGCCGGGCACGGGACCACACCCGCCGACGCCCTTACGCTTGCCGGCCGCGCCGCGATAGGGCAAACAGCCGCAGCGAAGGGGCAACCTCATCGTCCGTTGGCGAAGGAGAACACGAGCACCGTGACGCGCATCGTCCTGGTCACCCATTCAGAGCGAGCCAATCCCGGCAAGGTGCGCGAGGCGCTGCATGCGCGGGGCTGCCAGACCGAAGTCTGCTTCGTGGCGGGCGGCGCGGCCTTGCCGCCGATGAACGGCGGCCGATTGCAGGGCTACGACGCGGCCGTGGTGTTCGGCGGTGCGATGAGCGCCTGCGATGTCGACGACCTTCCCTTCCTGCGAGAAGAGACCGAATGGATCGCCGCGCAGCTCGCGGCCGACGCCCCCCTGCTCGGCATCTGTCTCGGCGCCCAGGTCATGGCCCGCGCCCTCGGCGGGCGCGTCTATCCCCATCCGGACGGTCTCTGCGAGGTCGGCTACCAGCCGCTCCAGCCTGCAAAGCCGGACTGCGCGCTCTTCCCATCGCCCTTCCACGTCTATCACTGGCACCGCGAGGGCTTCGATATTCCGCCGGGGGCGGAGCTGCTCGCGCGGGGGAGCATCTTCGAGAACCAGGCGTTCAGCCACGGTGAGCGCGCGTTCGCGGTCCAGTTTCACCCGGAGATGACGCCGGTGACGCACGAGCGCTGGCTCAACAACCCGAAGGCCCAGAAGTATTTCAAACGGCCGGAGGTTCCGTCCGCCGATCAGCAACGCTCTGACTCCCCGCACTACGACCCGGCGGTGCATCGGTGGCTCGACCGCTTTCTCGATCTCTGGCTGGAGCGCTTCTAAGGGGCCGCGCGCAGGCCCGGGACGCGGTGTTTCGGGGCGCTCAGAGCCCGTAGCGGGACCACCAGAGGCGGGCTTCGATCGCGCCGATCAGCTCGCCGGCGAGCGAGCCGGCCTCCTCGCCATCGCCTCCAAAAAAGAGGCCCGGCCGCAGGCGCCGCGCCAGCCAGCCGCGCGGGCGGCCGATCTTGCGCATGACCACCTTCCGCCCGTAGCGCTCGCGCAGCACGGTCCTGATGTCGCCGGTGCCGTCCGCGAGTCCCAGGCCGATCGCCTTGCGGCCCAGCCAGAACTCGCCGCTGAAGAGGTCGGGGTCGCTCTCGGCGAGTCGTGCGCCGCGCCGGGCGCGGATCAGCTCCTTGAAGTTGTCGTGAATGTCCCCCTGCACCCGGCGCAGGCGCTCGAGATCGTCTGGGTTAACGGCGAGGAACGGGTCGAGCAACGATTTCTTCTCGCCGGCAGTGTAGAGCCGCCGCTCGACACCGAGCTTCTCGATGGCTTCGTGGAAGCCGAAGCCGGAATAGATGACGCCGATGCTGCCGAGGATCGAGTTGTCGTCCACGAAGATCTCGTCGGCTGCCGCAGCCAGCCAGTATCCGCCCGATGCGGCGACATCCTCCACGAAGGCCATCACCGGCACGTCGCGTTCGGCAGCCAGGGCGCGAATCCGGTTGTGGATCAGCGCCGACTGCGCCGCGGAGCCTCCCGGCGAATTGATCTCGAGCGCGACGGCCTTCAGCCCCGGCTGGCGAAAGGCCCGTTGCAGCACGGGAGCGACGGCCTCCATGCTGATGCGCCCGCCGAACATGCCGGGCCGCCCGATCACGCCGGAGAGCCGCACGACCGAGACCACCGGCGGCGGGCGGCGGAACGTCAGGCGCGCCAGCAACCGCCTCATCAGTCCTCTTCCTCAATGAGGGCGAGTGCCACCCCGCCGCGCAGGACGCGGTCCGCCGCGTGGGAGTAGCTGCCGTCGTCGTCGTGCAGGATCATGCCGGCGGCGATCTGCAATGGCCCGCCGTGCTCGGCCGTCGCCTGCACGATGATGCGATTCGCGGTCTTCCTGGTGCGGGCGCCGCTGAAGGGGTTATGAGACCACAGCGGATAGACGACGATGGCGCCGGCCCGCGCCTGGGACAGGCCGCCCAGAATCTGGGCCAGACGTTCCGGCCGATGGATGATCGTAATGGAGCCGCCCGGGCGGACCATCCGGGCGCAGAACTCGAGCCACGCGTCGAGCCCGGTCGCGCCTTCCACCGTCGCCTGCGCGCGGCTTCGGGAGGCCGGCGCCTGGTTCGCGCCGTCCTCGAAAAAGGGCGGGTTCGCGAACACGTGGTCGAAGCCTTTTGGCGGCAATTTGGGCGGTGGCCGCTCGAAATCGCCGACCCACACATCGAGCCGCTCGTCCAGCCCGTTGAGTGCGGCGTTGTCCTTGGCGAGCTGGGCGAATGCGCGGTCCACCTCGATTCCGGTGACGTGCAGGCCGGTCACGCGGCTCGCGAGGCAGAGGGCGCCCGCGCCCACGCCGCAGCCGACATCGAGCGCGCGCTCGCCGTCCGAAGCCGGCACCGCGGCCGCGAGCAGGACCGGATCGATCGCGACCCGGTAGCCCGCCGCCGGCTGGTTCAGCGCGACCCTGCCGCCGAGCAGGGTATCGCTGGTGACCCGCGCGGACTCGGTCTCAGTCATCGAGGGCGTCGACCTCTTTCAAGATGCGCCGTGCCGCATCGGCGTCCTCGTCGGCGACCATGAGGCGCCTCGGGATCGCACCGGCGCTCCCCTCCAGCACACTCATGTGCTGATCGAGCACGATGGGCTCGATTCCGGCGTCTCTCAACACGGCGTCGAGGAACGAGAGCTGAACCAGGTCGTTCGTGCGCAGGAGCTCGATCATTCTGTCCCGACTCCCGTGTTCAACCGCAAGCTAGCTGCTAGGCTAGAGGCGGCGCGGTTGCGCATGGATGCCCTTGCGCGCGCGCGCCGTCAAGCGAGAGGGTGTATGTCGGACACGGTCGTTCCGCTCGAAGGGCGGGCTGCTGCACGGCGAAAAGCGGCCTCCGGGGCCTCGCTGGACCCGCTTCACGGTCTGGTTGCGGACGACTTGCGCGCCGTCAACGGCGTCATTCTGGACAACATGCAAAGCTCGGTGATGCTGATTTCGGAGCTCGCCGCGCACATCGTCGCAGCCGGCGGAAAGCGGCTCAGGCCGATGATGACGCTCGGCTCTGCCCGGCTCTGCGGCTACACCGGCAAACGTCATATCGATCTCGCCGCCTGCGTCGAGTTCATTCACACCGCGACGCTGCTTCACGACGATGTCGTCGACGACAGCGCGCTCCGGCGGGGCACAGCGACGGCCAATGCGCTCTGGGGCAACAAGCCGAGCGTGCTGGTGGGCGACTTCCTGTTCAGCCGCGCGTTCCAGATTTCGGTCGCAGACGGCTCGCTCCGCGTGCTGGGCATTCTGGCCGATACCGCCGCGACGCTCGCCGAAGGCGAGGTGATGCAGCTCACCACTTCCAACGACACCGAGACCAGCGAGGCCGCCTATATGAAGGTGGTGACAGCGAAGACCGCGGCGCTCTTCGCTGCCGCCTGCCAGCTCGGCGCGGTGGTGGCCGAACGCTCGGCGGCCGAGGAGGAAGCGCTCCGGAGCTTCGGGCTCAACCTCGGCATTGCCTATCAGCTGGTCGACGACGCCCTCGACTACGGTGCCCGGGAAGCGGTGCTGGGCAAGACGGTGGGCGACGATTTTCGGGACGGCAAGATCACGCTGCCCGTAGTGCTGGCGTTTCGCCGGGGCGACGACGAGGAGCGCGCATTCTGGCGGCGGACCATGGAGGAAGAGCAGCAGGACGACGGCGACTTCGCGCACGCGATGGCTCTGCTCACCCGCCACGACGCGATTGCCGATTCGGTGGAGCGGGCGCGCCACTACAGCGCCATGGCCCGCGACGCGCTGGGCCTGTTCCCAGCGTCCGAGGCGAAGGACGCGCTGCTCGACGTGGTCGATTTTTGCACTGAGCGAGTACACTAACTGAAATTTTGTCGCTCACGGCAGCCGGCCTATGGCCGGCGCCTGCGCGGGCGCGCCGCGTTAGCGGCGGGCCGCAGTCGCGGCCTGTCGCACGTCCGTCCAAGACGGACGCGCTCTGATGCGGGGAACGCGCTTGGTCCCACTCGGACGGTCTCTCAGCGCATTTCCTTTGCGATCTTGAAGGCGACGAGTTGTGCGCTTCCGGCTCTGAGCGCGGCCCAGTCGTCGATGCCGGTCTCGAACACGGCGACAGCCGCCGTTGGAAATCTCGAAGAGAGTTGCGCGTAGGCGGGTCCGGGTCCGCGTCCGCCGAGCGCGAGGGCCAGCGCGTGAATGCCGGGATTGTGGCCGATTACGAGAACACCGCCCTCGCTGCTGCCGGCCTCGGCCACGGCGTAGAGCAGAGACGACGGGCTGCCCATGTAGATGCCG
>JAPOPO010000317.1 GCA_026712885.1 Rhodospirillales bacterium
GGCGATGCCGCCCGCCGCATTGATCTCGTCGATCGCGTAGAGCGAGACCTGGGTCGAATCGTTCTCGACGACCGAGAGGTTGCCGGTCTGCGACCAGAGCAGGCCGACCTTGATGTCTTCGTCGTTGTAGATCCAGGGCTTCGCGCCCCAGGCCTGCCCGAAATCCTTGACGTAGATGTGGGGGAATCCGGCCGCGATGCCGGCCGTCCCCGCCAATGCCCCCTTGAGGATGGTACGTCTGTTGACACGCATGTTCGAGGTCTCCCTTGCAATTCGCCGGTGCCACACCCCCAAAGGGCAGTGCACGGACCGCCGCCGCTGCGACGACCGGATGCGTCCGTGTCCGCGATAGTCTCTCCCGTTCAACGGCGATGTCAACAGAGTGGCAAGCTAGTCACGAGATTACGAAATTCGGGCTCGTTACCTACGAATTTCGTATCGCAGCCCGGCTCAGCGGGCGGTTGCGTTCTTCCCGCTCACTTGGAATCATTGACATCGGCCAGCGACAGGAGGAGCAGGGCCATGAACCCAAAGGCCAAGCGCATTCTTCAGCTCTGCGCCGACAACGTGTTCTGGGTTTTCCTGGCCCTGATGATCATCCTCGGCTCCGCCATGGAAACGCCGATGATCAACGTCGGCCTGACGGCCCGCTGAACGCCGCCGGACCGCGCGGGCCGGAAGTCGGAGCGGTAGCGCCGCTCGGGCCGAGGGAGCGCCGAACCGCCCGGACAGGTCGGCCACCACGATGAGCCGGCGAGCGAGACGACGGCAATCGGCGGCTGGCGCCGGCCGCACCCGCGCCGGCAATCCGGCCGCCCCCCACGCCGACGTCCTCGCCCGCGCGGCGCGACACATGAAGGAAGGCCGCCCGCACAGGGCGGACCAGCTTCTCTCCAAGCTGCTGGCCGGCGACGGAGCCGAGGACCCGAGCGTCCTGCACTATGCCGGCGTCGCCCGCTACCGCTGCAGCCGTTTCGACGAGGCCGCTGCGCTTCTGCGCCAGGCGACCGAGGCGGCGCCGACCTATGCCGAGGCGCACAACAGCCTCGGCATCCTCTTGCTCGAGACCGGACAGACCGCCGAGGCCCGCGACGTGCTGGACCGAGCCGTCGCGCTCCGCCCCGACTACGCCAACGCCCACACCAATCTCGGCAACGCACTGAGCGCGGCCGGCACCTTGGAAAAAGCTGGGACGGCCTACCGCAGAGCCATCGCCCTCGATCCTTACGACCTGCAGGCACACCACCGGCTGGCGCGGACTCATCTTGCCCTCGGCGCGGTGGACCGCGCGCTGGCTGCCTGCGCGGCGGCGCTCGCCCTCGACCCCTTCTGCCAGAATGCGCTGGCGACCCGCGCGCTCGCCGAGCAGATCGGGGGAGATGGCGACGCCGGCAGCGGGCTCTATGACTTCGACCGCTTCGTCACCCGGGTCGCCCTCACGCCGCCGCCCGGCAGCGGCGACATCGACACCTTCAACGAGGCGCTGGCAAGCGCCGTTCGCGAGGCGCCCTCGCTGGTCTGGGAGCCGCCCAACCGTGTGACCCGCAACGGCGCGGTGACCCAGGACCTGCTGGCCGCGCCGAGCCCTCCCATCCGCAACCTGGAGCGCGCGCTGCGTGCCGCAATCGACTCCTACCGGGAGACACTGACGGCAGACCCGGAAAGCCCCTTCCTCGCCCGCATCCCCCGGCGCTATCGCCTCACGCTGATCGCCTCCATCCTGACCGCGGGCGGCCGGCACCCACCGCACATTCACGAGAGCGCGTGGCTGAGCGGGGTCTATTACGTCGCGGTACCCCCGCAAATCGACGCCGGGAGCGACAACCGCGGCGGCTGGCTCGAGTTCGGCCGTCCCGACCACGACCTGCCGGAAGGCAGCACCTTCCGCTGCGCCAGCCTCCGCCCGCGCGCCGGCACCGCCCTGCTCTTTCCGTCCTACGTCTTCCACGGAACGCTGCCCTTCGACGGACCGGGCGAGCGCATCGGCATCGCCTTCGACGCCTATCCCGAGCCATAGGACCAACGTCGGCCCTCGCCCAGTCTGCGCTTCGATCACTGGGCGCAGGCTGAAACACAAAAGGCGCAGCTTGAACAAATAGTCGAGACCCGCCGCCTCGCACGACGCCATGTTGCCCTCGTTGCCCCAGTCCTTGTCGCCCCGAACCAGGCGCGGCCAGCGCTCTCGGCCGAGGCGATCGAGCAAGGCCCACAAAGACGGCGCCGCGTGCTTCGAGTTGTGACGGCTGCCGGGCGCGACATCGACGCCCAGCACAAGGCGCGAACCCGCCAACAGGAACGCGTGGCAGGCGCGCCAGGGCCGGCACGCC
>JAPOPO010000118.1 GCA_026712885.1 Rhodospirillales bacterium
GGGCCCCTTCACGTCACGCGCGGGCCCATGGAGAACCCACTCTACCGGAGCTTCATCGAGGCGGGCGAGCAGGCCGGCTACGCGATGACCGCCGACTACAACGGCGAGCGCCAGGAAGGTTTCGGGGCGATGGAGATGACCGTGTGGCGCGGCCGCCGCTGGTCAGCCGCCAACGCTTATCTCAAGCCCGCCCTGCAGCGCCGCAACCTGGCGCTCCGGGCCCATGCCCACGTCCGACGCGTAGTGATGGAGGACCGGCGCGCGGTCGGCGTCGAGTACGAGACCGGCGGCACGATCCGCCGCGTGCGGGCCAAGGCCGAAGTCATCCTCGCCGCCTCCTCGATCAACTCGCCGAAGCTGCTCATGCTCTCCGGCATCGGCCCGGCCGAGCATCTGCGGGAGCACGGCATCGAGGTCGCGGCCGACCGGCCGGGCGTCGGCGCCAACCTGCAAGACCATCTGGAAGTCTATCTCCAGGTGAAGTGCCGGCAGGCGATCACGCTCTATCGCCACTGGAACCTGTTTTCCAAGGCGCTGATCGGCGCGCGCTGGCTCATGTTCAGGAACGGCCTGGGCGCCACCAACCACTTCGAGTCATGCGGCTTCATCCGGTCCCGCGCCGGCGTGAAGTACCCGAACATCCAGTACCACTTCCTGCCCTTCGCGGTGCGCTACGACGGCAAGGCCGCCGCCGAGGGCCACGGCTTCCAGACCCATGTGGGGCCGATGCGCTCGAAGTCGCGGGGCCGGGTGCGGCTCGCGTCGCCCGAGCCGGGTGCCGCGCCCTCGATCCTCTTCAACTACATGTCCCACGAGGAGGACTGGCAGACCTTCCGGGCCTGCATCCGGCTGACGCGGGAAGTCCTCTCCCAGCCGGCGCTCGCGGATTACACCGGCGAAGAGATCGCGCCCGGCGCGAAAGTTCAGTCCGATGACGAAATCGACGACTTCGTGAAGGGTGCCGTGGAGAGCGCCTACCATCCCTGCGGCACCTGCCGCATGGGCGCGGCCGACGACGCGGATGCGGTGGTCGACCCAAGTTGCCGGGTGATCGGCGTGGACGGGCTGCGCGTGGCGGACAGCTCGATCTTCCCGCACATCACCAACGGCAATCTCAACGCACCCTCCATCATGGTGGGTGAGAAGGCATCGGACCACGTCCTGGGCCGCGAGCCGCTGCCGCCGGCCAACGACGTGCCCTGGGTCCACCCCGACTGGGAGAACCGACAACGCTGAAGGCACCCCAAGGGTGTCGGTCACCTGCGAACTGCGAGGCTTGATGAACAACTACCCGCAGGGTCTCGATTTCGGACTCGGAGACGCGGCCGACATGATCCGCGAAACCGTGTCGCGCTTTGGGGCGGCCGAGATCGCGCCGCGCGCCGATGAGATCGACCGCTCCAATGAGTTTCCCCGCGACCTCTGGCCGCGCATGGGCGAACTCGGGCTCCACGGGATCACGGTCGAAGAGGAATGGGGCGGCGCCGGCCTCGGCTACCTCGAACACGTGGTCGCGATGGAGGAGGTCAGCCGGGCCTCCGCCTCGGTCGGGACCAGCTACGGCGCGCACTCAAACCTCTGCATCAACCAGATTCGCCTCAACGGCAGCCGGGCGCAAAAGGAAGCGCACCTGCCCAAGCTGATCTCGGGCGAGCATGTCGGCGCCCTGGCCATGAGCGAGCCCGGCGCCGGCTCCGATGTCGTCGGCATGCGCACGCGGGCCGAGAAGCGCGGCAATCGCTACGTGCTCAACGGCACGAAGATGTGGATCACGAACGGCCCCGACGCCGAGGTCCTCGTCGTCTATGCCAAGACCGATCCCGAGGCCGGCAGCCGCGGCATCACGGCGTTCCTGATCGAGAAGGGCATGGCGGGTTTCTCGACCGCCCAGAAGCTCGACAAGCTCGGCATGCGGGGCTCGAACACGAGCGAGCTGGTGTTTCAGGACTGCGAGGTGCCGGCGGAAAACGTAGTCGGCGAGGTTGGGCGCGGCGTCAACGTGCTGATGAGCGGCCTCGACTACGAGCGCGTCGTGCTCTCGGGCGGACCCCTCGGAATCATGCAGTCCTGCATGGACGCGGTCCTGCCCTACGTTCACGAGCGCGAGCAGTTCGGCCGACCCATCGGCACCTTCCAGCTGATGCAGGGCAAGATCGCCGACATGTACACCACGATGAACGCCGCCAAGGCTTATACCTATGCGGTGGCGCAAGCATGCGATCGGGGCGAGGCGACGCGGAAGGATGCCGCTGCAGCGATCCTCTTCGCCTCCGAAAAGGCGACGTGGCTGGCGCTCGAGGCGATCCAGGCCCTGGGCGGCAACGGCTACGTCAACGAGTTTCCGGTGGGGCGCCTGCTCCGCGACGCCAAGCTCTACGAGATCGGGGCCGGAACCAATGAGATACGCCGCATGCTGATCGGGCGGGAGCTGTTCGACGAGACCGCCTAAATCGCAGCGTCCCGGTCGTCGTCACTTGGGCCGGTACCAGATCACCTTGTGCTCGTCGAATTCGACCCGGTTGGCAGCGGGTACGACCAACGTGGTCATCGAATGCTCGATGATGCTGGGCCCCTCGATCACGTTTCCCGCTTTCAGCGAATCCATGTCCCAGATGCGGAATTCCGACCATCCGCCATCGGGCGTGTAGGCCTGCCGCCGGCCCTTCTCCGCCTTGGCATCGGGCATGGGACCGGCCGGTTCGTAGCGCGCCAGAGCGGTCGGCGCCCTCGGCGTGATCGCCTCGACGAACACGCTGTCGATCTGATAGCCCGCATCCGGGAAGCGGCCGGCGACCGGGTAGATGCGCCGGAATTCGGCCTCGAAGCTGTCGATCAGCATCTGCACGTCCTTGTGATCGGCCGTAATCCGGCCGCGTGGAACGTGCGCGCTCCAACTCACGAAGTACTGGCCCACGTAGCGCGCGGTGATGCCGTAGCGGAACCTGATCTGGTCCTTGTCGATGCCGAGCTGGCCGAGCTCCTCGTAGGCCCTCTCTTCGAGATTGCGCCAGCCGCGATCGACGCTCCTGGCCTCCGCCAGCCATTCCTCCGGCGAGCGGTTCGGCAGAAGAATGCAGACAACGGTCTGCTCCAGTCTGTGGAAACGCTCCGCCTCGACGATGCCGAACGCGGAGAACGCGGCGGCCCACGGCACGGTGCAGATGCCCGCTGCCTCAATTCGTTCGGCAAGTCCCCAGAGGTGAAGCGGTCCGCTGCCGCCGTAGGCGAGCACAGTGTATTCGCCGGGGTTCAGCCCGCGGCTGAGGAGCGAGCCATTGATGTGATCGCCCAGACGATCGTGCAGGAGGTCGAGGACACCGAGCGCCGCGTCGTAGACGTCCATGCCGAGAGGCTTGGCCAGGCGTTCCTCCAGCGTGGCGATGGCCTTCTCCCGATCCAGCCGCACCTTGCCGCCGAGGAAGTTGTCGGCCGAGAGGTAGCCGAGCGCGAGGTCGCAGTCGGCCACGGTAATTTCTGGATGGCGGAGGCAGACGCCGACATTGGAGCCGGCGCTCTTCGGGCCCAAGCGGACCTGTTTGAAGGCCGCCTCCACGTGAATTTCCATGCCCGCACCGGCACCGACGGAATCGATGCTGACGCAGGGAATGTTGAGGCGGTGCCGGCACCAGTCCATGGTCGAGGCGAAGGGAAGCAGGCCGTCGACGATGGCGCCGACGTCGAAGCTGGTTCCCCCCAGGTCGCAGCACACCAGGTTCTTCCAGCCCTTGAGGTCGGCCAGCGCCTTGCCACCCGTGATGCCCCCGATCGGGCCCGAGACCGCGCTCTCGCACATGCGCGGATGGCGGATATTGGCGACCGAGCCGTAGCAAAGCAGCGTGCTCATGTCGTGCGCGTAGCCGTCCGACTTCGCCGCCGTTTCCACGCCGAAGAGCTGCTTGCGCGCCGGCGCGCCGCCGTAGGCTTCGAGCAGCGTCGCCTTCATCCGGTTGGTCTCGCCGCGCCGGGGGCAAATGTCCGCCGATATGACCACCGGCACGTCGACACCGCGCCGCGCCACGATGGCTTCGGCAATTTCCTTCGCGCGCCGCTCGTGCGCCGGGTTGACGTATGAGCAGAGGAACACGATGGCGATGCTCTCGACCCCGCCGTCCAGGAACTCATCGACGGCGGCTTCGACTTCGGCCTCGTTGAGCGGGATGATGACCCGGCCCGCCGAATGGCCGGCGGAATCGTAGATGGTGCCGCCGGAGATGCGCTCCGAAATGCCGCGCACGTTGGCGAAGTCGACGAACGGCTCGGTATGCTCGTGGAGCTGGAAGTTGGCCTCCTCTTCCCGCGTCTGGCCGAGCCAGGTGAGGCCGCGTTCGAGGTAGTGCGTGAGCTCGAAGCCCTTGGTCGTCAACAGACCGATATTGGCGCCGCTGTGAGTCAGCACCAGGTTGAGCATGCCGGTGCCGGCATAGACGCCGAGCGCCGAGCTGGCGTGAACCGCGCTGCGAGATACGCCGGCGGTCTCGCAGGCATCGCCGACCGACTCCAGATAGCTGACCGCTTCATTCTCGGGCACGGTCAGGCTCTTGCCGAGATAGCTGCGCCCCTGCTCGTCGGTGAGAAAGGTGTCGGTCATCGTGCCGCCGGCGTCCAACGCCAGCACGTAGCGTCCGACGTCAGTCACGATCCTGGCCCGCCCAATTCTTGGTCACGCTGGTAGAGCGGTCCTGGTACCAATTGGGGCTCTCGTCGGGGAGCGGTGCCCCGAGCCAATCGCGATAGAGGCCGTCGAGATCCGGCAGGGCTTCGAACACCGGCGGATAGCCGTGGGGCGCGACCTCGACACCGAGCTGCGCGTGACAGCCTGGACAATAGTACTCCCGGACCTCCACGATCGCGGGATCGGGTGCAATACCAGTCGTGTAAATCTCGTCCAGGGCTTCCCGGCTCCGGCGCACGAATATCTCGCTGCTCAGCTTCCAATTCACGCGGTAATCGCCAAACTCGTGGCCGCAGTCGCACTTGACGATCCGGCCCTCGGGCTCCTTGCGAACGATGTAGAGATGCTCGGAGATGCGCAGGAGGATCTTGTTCGACCAGGGCACCCGCTCCTGCAGGATCTCGAGATAGGTCCAGAACCGATCGGGGTCCTTGTCCTTCGCGTGAATGAGCTGCTTGACATCGTGGGCCGGCAAGTCGCCGTCGACCAGCAGCCTCATCTTCTCTTTGGAGAGGCGATCCCCGCCGCCTGCGCCGGTCATCGAAGCGTGTCCCCATAGTCATCCGGCAGGTGCCAGAAGGGCAGGAAGCCATCGCGGAACGTCTGACGCTTGAGGCAATCCTTGTACATGGCCCGCGTCAGGTCCGGCAGATCGCCTTTGCGGACCCGCTCCCGCTCTTGGCCCCACCACTCCTTGACCGGTATGGCGCGCTCCTTTCGTTTCGCCTTGATCGCCGCGCGTGCGGCCGCCGTCGCCTCCGCATCGACCGCGCAGGTGCCGCCCTCGGTGGAGGCGACCACGCCATAGACGGTCTCGGCGACGGCAGGCGAAATCCACCCCTGCACGAGATCGTCCTTGACCCGCTCCGGCGCGCGGTCGAGCGGCTCGCCCCATGAGCTTCCCATTTCGGTCGCGACGTAGATCAGGTCGCCGTCCTCGCCCTGCCAGTCCGGCGCCTCGGTTGCACTGTCCGTCACCTCGCGCGCGGTGAGCGTGCCTTCGGCCAGCGCCTCGCGGGCCTCGACGAAGCTGGCCGGGAGCGGGATACCTTTTGCGATCAGCTCCCGCGCGTTCGTGCCGCGCAGCAGAAGCACGTAATAGGGCAAGGCCGGATATCCGCCGAACAGGCCGACGATCGAGCCGCCGACCCCCATCGGCGAGCCCCCGAAATGAAAGACGGTGGTGCCGCCCGGATTGTCGACCAGCCATCCCATGTTGAAGCCCAACGCGCCGCGGTACTTGCCGTGGGCGGCGGCATCCTGCAGCAGCCCGCGCGCGAGGTGCACCATCACCGGGCCCAGGAACTCGTGGTCCTCAGCCTCCCCGATATCGCCGGTCGGGTTGCCCGTGCCGAGCGAGCACGCGATGCCATCACGCCAGGCGCCCACCCCCATCGGGCTGTTGGAGACCAGGCTCCAGTCTGCTGCTGCGTAGGGCTCGCCGTTGGCGAAGGTGCCTTCGGTGGACGCGATCGACCACATGATCTCGTCAATCCAGCACTGCTCCAGGAAACCCCGGGCGAAGCGCGACTGCACGTAGCCGTGGCCGAGGCCGTAGCCGCCGACATCGAGGGCCACGACGCAGCCGAGCGTCGAGCCGAGGTCGGTGCGGTTGGGATTGAAGATCGTGCCGGGATCGGTCTTGCGCCTGGTGACGTTCTGGATGGCGCTGTTGATAGTGGGTGTCATCGCCAGGACGGGATAGTCGATGTAGAGCCCGAGGTTGTAGCCGCCCTCGTAGATGTTGTGGCTGGTCAGGTTCTCGGAACTCGCACCCCGAAAATCCTGAACGACGGTGCCGTCGAGTTCGAACTGGCAGGTCGCGGGCTCGTGCATCATGTGGTCGGTTGCCGCCGCCGGGAACGCCTTCCCCATCACGTCCGCAAGCTGCAGGACGCGGACGCGCGGGTGATGGGAGGTCCAGGGAACCTGCCAGGCCTTGATCTGGTCGACGATGATGCGGCGGTCTCGCTCGAGGATCTCTTGCGCGGCGCCGATGAAATACTCGGACCCGAACTCGTCCACCATTTGCAGCAGCCGCTCGCGAACGATCATGGCGCCGACAAGCTTCATCTTGTCGTCCATGATGTTGAGCTGGCCGAGGCGCGTGCGGCGCGTGAGCGTGAGTTCCCAGGCTTTCGACTGCTGAAAATTCTGGCCCGTCTTCATGGGCGGCACGACCAGCCCGTCGGTGTAGGTGGTGGGCGAGATGATGGCCATTCCCGGCATCAACGCGCCGCCGGCATCGACGATATGAAGGCTGCCGGCGACCCAGCCAACCAGCTGGTCCCGGTGTATTAGCGGCAGACAGGTGTAGATGTCGTTGTTCTGGGAGCTGCCGTAGACCGGATCGTTGCAGCTGAAGATATCGCCGTCGTTGATCCCACCCGTGCCGGGATCCTCGTCATAGCCGAACTCGGCCATGGTCGAGATCATGAGCTTGAGCGCACCGGCATGCCCCGTCAGCCCCCAGGATGCGGCGACCGCGTTACCCTCCGGTGTCGCGATGGTCAGCAGGAGCTCGCCGGAGATGGAGGCCGGCGACGTCGACAGAAGAATGCAGGTATCGCGGCCATATTGAGCGGCGGTGATCAGCTTCCAATAGAGCCGCTGGAGCTTGGGCGGATCGCCATCGAGCAGCGGAAGCGAGCGCAGGCCATAGGAATGTCCGGACTCCGCCTCCGCGCGATCCCGTTCGTCGACGGCCTGCTTGAGGGTCCTGCCCCCGAAGACGATACCCATAACCCCACCGTGAAGAATTGGCAGAACCGCCCGAGACGCCAATCGTATGGCCCCATGGCCCGGCCGATGTCAAACCGGCTCGCCGAACCTACGGCCTTACCAGGCAAGGCGGGTGTGGCCCTCCCCGGCGTGTGCTAGCGTTTGCAGACCGAAACGAGGCGAGGCTGCGCGAAATGCGGCGGGTCAACATCGGTGCGGGCTCGGCATTTTGGGGCGACATGCTGGAGCCCGCCGTCCAGCTCGCCGAGCGGGCGGAGATCGGTTACCTCGGCTTCGATCACTTGTCCGAGCTGACCATGGCGATCCTGACCCGCCAGCGGGACCGGGACCCGGACAAGGGGTTCATTCCGGACATCGTGCCGTGGATGGAGGCGTGCCTGCCGCCGGCGCGAGAGCGCGGCATCGTGCTCACCAGCAATGCCGGTGGCGCCAATCCCCGCGCCGCAGCGCGGGAGGTGGCGAAGGTGGCGCGTGCCGCAGGCTTGGGCGGAACCCGAATCGGCATCGTCGAAGGCGACGACCTCCTGCCGACCCTCGATCGGCTACGCGCGGACGGCGTCACGTTGGAGAACATGGATACCGGCGAGGAAGGGCTGGATCGGATCGCCAACCGGATCGTCGCTGCGAACGCCTACCTCGGCGCCGACGGCATCATCGAGCAGCTGCAGGGTGATGCCGACGTGATCGTGACGGGGCGGGTCTCGGACAACGCGCTGCACGTCGCGCCGATCATGCACGAGTTCGGCTGGTCCTACGACGACGAGCATGTCGACCGCATCGCGGCCGCCATCACGGTCGGCCACCTCATCGAATGCACCGCCTGCGCCACGGGCGGCATGTCCAACATGTGGCGGATCTCGGATCGGACCTGGCAGGTGGGCTTCCCGATCGCCGAAATCGCCGAGGACGGTACGGCGACGATCACGAAGCTCGAGGGAAGCGGCGGCATCGTCAACGAATGGACGATCAAGGAGCACCTGCTCTACGAGATCATCGATCCCAACAACTACGTGATGCCGGATGGGGTGGCCGATTTCACGTCGGTGCAGCTCGACGATCTCGGGGGAGACCGCGTCGCAGTCTCGGATGTGCGCGGCGCCAGACGGCCGGACCGCGCCAAGGTCTGCATCGGCTACCGCGATGGCTACATCGGCGAGGGCACCATCTGGTATGGCTGGCCCGATGCGCTGCCCAAGGCGCAATCGGCGGCGCGCTGGATCGAGCGGCGCTTCGAAGAGCTCGGGCCGCGATTCGAAGAGACCCGGATCGACTTCGTGGGCATCAACATGATGCAGGGCGAGACCGCTCCGATCCGCGACATCGACCATAACGAAGTCGGGCTCCGCGTTTCGGCCCGGACCGTCGATCGCGAGGTCGCCGAGATCGTCCGCAAGGAGGTCACGCACCTCTGGACCCTCGGCGCGGTGGGCTCCGCCGTCGGCGTGCCGCCGCGAGTGCGGCCGGTCATCGCGCTCTGGCCCACCCTCGTACCTTGGGAGTACGTCGACGTCCGCACCGATCAGGTGGTCGTGAACTGATGCCCGACGTCGAGCTGCGGGAGCTGGCCTATGCCCGCTCCGGCGACAAGGGCGACACCTGCATCATCGGCATCATGGCGAAGAGCCCGGAGATTTACGGCCATCTTCGCGCCGCCATCACGGCCGACGCCGTGAAGGAGCATTTCGGCGACATGGTGCAGGGCGAGATCGAAATCTACCCGATGGACAATATCGAGAGCCTGGCCATCGTTCTGCGAAACAGCCTCGGCGGCGGGGCGACGAAGACTCTGCGCTTCGACCAGACCGGCAAGGCGATGGGATCGGCTCTCCTGCGCATGACGATCGATGTGCCGCCCGCTCTTCGGGAGGAGGCACAGCAACGGACGATCGCGATAGAGGGTTCGCCGAACGGTCCTAAGTGAGGGCGTAGACCTCGCGCGCATCACAAGCCCTCCCCGTGGTTCACCGCTGCCCGGGACGCCGACGGTCTTGCCCGCCCCTGCACCTGGTGAGACAGTAGGCTGAGAGCGATTCGCAACTGACGGAAGCGACAAGGAGGGAGCGATGGAAGTCCGCGCGGCGCTGGCGACCGGCGCAGGCAAGCCGCTCAGCATCGAAACCGTGAACCTCGACGGCCCGCGCGCCGGCGAGGTGCTGATCGAGGTCAAGGCCACAGGCGTCTGCCACACCGATGCCTTCACCCTCTCGGGCGAGGACCCGGAGGGGCTCTTCCCCGCCATCCTCGGGCACGAGGGGGCCGGCGTGGTGGCGGAGGTCGGCGAGGGCGTGACCAGCGTGGCGCCGGGAGATCACGTGATCCCGCTCTACGTGCCGGAATGCCGCCAGTGCGAATACTGCCTGAGCGGCAAGACCAACCTCTGCCAGTCGATCCGCCTGACCCAGGGCGCGGGCGTGATGCCGGACGGCTCCAGCCGATTCTCGCTCGGCGGCGACAAGATCTTCCACTACATGGGCACGTCGACCTTCGCGAACTACACGGTGGTCTCGGAGTACTCCGTCGCCAAGGTTCGCGAGGACGCGCCCTTCGAGACGATCTGCTACATCGGCTGCGGCGTGACCACCGGGGTCGGCGCCGTAATCAACACGGCGAAGGTGCGCCCCGGCGACAACGTCGTGGTCTTCGGCCTAGGCGGGATCGGCCTCAATGTCGTCCAGGGCGCGCGCCTGGTGGGCGCCAACATGATCGTCGGCGTGGACATCAACCCGAAGCGCCAGGCGCTCGGCGAGCAATTCGGCATGACCCACTTCGTGAATCCGAAGGAGGTCGAAGGCGACCTCGTGCCCTACCTGGTGGACCTCACGGGCGGAGGCGCCGACCACAGCTTCGAGTGCATCGGCAACGTGGAGACCATGCGCCAGGCTCTGGAGTGCTGTCACAAGGGCTGGGGCGAGAGCACGATCATCGGCGTGGCCGGCGCCGGGCAGGAGATCGCGACGCGGCCCTTCCAGCTCGTGACCGGCCGGGTCTGGCGCGGCACCGCCTTCGGCGGCGCCAAGGGCCGCACCGACGTGCCCCGCATCGTCGACTGGTACATGGACGGCAAGCTCGAGATCGACCCGATGATCACCCACACAATGCCGCTGGACGAGATCAACGAGGCCTTCCACCTCATGCACCAGGGAGAATCGATCCGCAGCGTGGTCACCTTTTGATGTCCGAGGGTGATACTCGCCGCCGGGTCACGGCCCGGTGGCTGTTGCCGGCGGCGGCGCTGGTTGCGCTCGTGCTTGCAGGCGCGCCGTCCATGGCGGCGTCGGTCCACGGAATCGCGATGCATGGGGCACCGAAGTACGGCCCCGACTTCCAGCATCTTGACTACGCCAACCCCGACGCGCCCAAGGGCGGGGAGCTTCGGCGCGCCGTCACGGGAACCTTCGACAATCTCAACCCGTTCATCATCAAGGGCGTGGCGGCGCCGGGACGGCACCATTTCTTCGAGAGCCTGCTCAAGCGCACCTGGGACGAGCCGTTCTCCCTCTACGGGCTGATCGCCGAAACGATCGAGGTGCCGGACGACCGCTCGTCCGTCCTGTTCCGCCTGAGGCCGGAGGCGCGCTTCCACGACGGCAGCCCGATCACCGTGGACGACGTGATCTTCTCGTGGGAGACGCTGAAGGAGCAGGGCCGCCCCAACCACCGGCTCTACTACAACAAGGTGCGGAAGATCGAGCGGCCCGACGCGCGCTCGGTGCGGTTCGTCTTTGACACAGAGACGCCGGACCGCGAGCTGCCGCTGATCCTCGGGCTCATGCCGATCATTTCGAAGGCGTACTACTCGTCGGTGACCTTCGAGGAGACGACGCTGACGCCGCCGCTCGGCAGCGGCCCCTACACGATCGAGAGCGTCGATGCCGGCCGCGGCATCGTCTACCGCCGGGATCCCGACTACTGGGGGCGGGACCTGCCGATCAACCGCGGGCAACATAATTTCGACCGCATCAGCTTCGACTACTACCGCGACGACGAAGTGATGATGGAGGCGTTCCGCGCGGGCGAGTACGACCTGCGCCTGGAACGCTCGGCGACGCGGTGGGCGACCGGCTACGACTTCCCGGCGGTGGAAGACGGCCGCGTCACCATCGAGCAGCTGCCCCACGGGCGGCCTTCCGGCATGTTCGCGCTGGTCTTCAACACGCGGCGGCCGATGTTCGAGGATCGCGCGGCACGCTACGCGCTTTCGCTCGCCTTCGATTTCGAGTGGGTGAACAGGGCGCTGCTGCAGGGCGCCTACGTGCGCACCAACAGCATCTTCGACAACTCGGAGCTGGGCTCGCGCGGCCTGCCGGAGGGCGGCGAGCTGGCTCTGCTGGAGCCCCATCGCGGCAGCCTCCCGCCCGAGCTGTTCGATACCGCCTATCACGCGCCCGCCGTCGAGGGCGGCTTGCGCAAGAACCTCGCCCACGCTCGGCGCCTGCTGGCGGAGGCCGGGTGGCAGGTACAGGACGGGACTCTCAAGCGGGCGACGGACGGCCTGCCGCTCGCGTTCGAGATCCTGCTGGTGAACCCGGGCAACGAGAAGATCGGGCTCGCCTTCGCGCGTAATCTCGAGCGGCTGGGCGTCGAGGCGAAGGTGCGCACCGTGGACACGGCGCAGTACCAGTACCGGCGCAACGTTTACGACTTCGACATGATCATCTACCGCTGGGGCATGTCGCTCTCGCCGGGAAACGAGCAGGCGTTCTACTGGGGCGTCGCCGCCGCCGATGAGGAAGGCACGCGCAACTATCCGGGAATCAAGGATCCGGTCGTCGACGACCTCATCGCCCGCATGACCCAGGCGCGGGAGCGCGAGGATTTCGTCGATATCATCCGCGCCATGGACCGGGTGATATTGTGGGGGCACTACCTCCTCCCCCTCTATCACCTGAACGACGACCGCTACGCCTATTGGAGCAAGTTCGGCCGGCCCGAGGCGATACCGGTCTATGGCACCGTTCTCGATGCGTGGTGGGAGATACCGGGCAAGGCCGACACTCTCGACCGCTGATTCCCCCTCCGCCCTCCCTTGTGCTGCGCCGAGATACCCTGCGGCGCGCGGTTGATGCACCCGGCCGCTCGCCCTACCTTGGGCCGTCGCGACAAATCAAACGACCGACCAAAGGGAGATCGTCGATGTTGAAACGTATGGTGGGCGCCGTCATGGCCGGCGCACTCGTCGCCGGCGGAGCAACCGCTGTGCAGGCGGACGACCACGAAATCGTGGTGGGCTTCGCCGTCTCGACCAGCGGCTGGCAGGCGGCCTACACCGGCCCCGCGACGCTGGCGGCGCAGATCAGGCTGGAGGAGATCAACGCCGCCGGCGGGCTGCTCGGCAAGCAGCTCGTGATCGCGCAGGCGGACTCGAAGTCCGAACGCGAGGAAGGCGTCAAGGCGGGCCAGATCGTCATCGACGATGGCGCGAGCGTGGTCTTCGTCGACTGCGACTTCGACATGGGGGCGCCGGCCGCCAATGCGGCGCAGAACGCAGGCCTGATCTCGCTCTTCCTCTGTGCGGGCGATGCCAAGGCGGGGATCGAGGGCATCGGCCCCTTCGCCTTCACCGGCGGCCAGGCGGCGCACCTCGACGGCGCCTCCATCGCCACCTACGCATACGACAATCGCGGCGCGCGCACGGCCTATCTGCTGCGGGACGACACCATCGAGTACAACAAGTCGGTCTGCGCCGGCTTCGAGTGGGCGTGGCCGCGGCTGGAAGGCACCACGATGCTGGGCCTCGACGTGTTCCAGAACAACGACCCGTCGGTCCAGGGCCAGATCGACCGCATCAAGGCGCTCGACACGACGCCTGACGTGATCGCGGTCTGCTCCTATGTGCCGGGCGCTGCGTCTGCCATCAAGCAAATGCGCGCGTCAGGCATCGAGACGCTGATCGTCTCGGGCGTTGCGATGGATGGCCACTACTGGCTCGACGCCGTGCCCAACCTCAGCAACTTCTGCGCGGCCGCGTTCAGCTCGCTGTACGGCGGCGCCGGCGAGGAGGTCGACGCGTTCTTCGAGAAGCTGGAGGCCAAGGAAGGCGAGCCCACCGCCACCTCGCTCCCCATCGCGGGCTACGTGTTGATGGACCTTTGGGCCAAGGCCGTCGAGAGTGCGGGCACGGTGGATTCGGCGGCGGTCACAGCCGAGATGGAGAAGTTCACGGATGAGCCCACGCTGATGGGCCCGCGCAGCTTCTCCGACCAGCTCCACATCCAGGACAAGGCCCGCTACGCCATCATCTGCACCGATGAGGGCACGCCCCGGATGGAGGGCTACGTGACCGCGGGCCCGATTCCGAAGGACGTCATTCTCAAGAACTAGCACTCGGCGCGGGGTCCGCGGCCAGCGCCGCGGGCCCCGCGACCTGCGCCGGATCGCGGCGCGCGCAGCAAAGAGGGGAGAACGTTATGGCGGTGAGCGAGTTGGAACGCCGCGTCGAGACACTCGAATCGGTCGAGGCGATCAAGCGGTTGAAGCACCAGTACTGCGCCTATTGCGACGACGGCTACGACGCCGACGGCATCGCCGCGCAGTTCGTCGAGGACGGGATCTGGGATGGTGGCGACGACTTCGGTCGCTACGAGGGCCGAGAGGCGATCCACGCCCACTTCACCCGTGTCTCGTCCCAGATCGTCTTCGCCGGGCACCTGGTGATGAACGAGCGGATCGACGTGGACCTGGATGACGATAGCGCGCGCGGGCAGTGGTGGATCATCATGCCGGCGACCATCGTGATGGAGGGCGTGAAGACCGCCGTCTGGCTCCTCGGTGAGTACGACGACCGCTACGTGCGCCGCGACGGCACCTGGATGTTCGAGAGCCTTGCCGTGGATATCCATTTCGTGAAGCCGCACAAGGACGGCTGGGTGGAGGCCTGACCATGAGCGGAACTCTGGAAGAGCGCATCCAGCGGCTCGAGGACATCGGGGCGATCCGCCGCCTCAAGCACCGCTACATGGCCTACGCGGACGCGGGCTACGACGCCGACGGCATCATGACGCTGATGACGCCCGATGCGGTCTGGGACGGCGGCGAGGCCTTCGGCCGGCAGGAGGGCGCCGAGGCCTTCGGCGACATGGTGCGCGGGGTCGGCAAGCAGATCAGCTTCGCCGCCCATCTGGCGCTGAACGAGATCATCGACGTGGACGGCGACACCGCGCGCGGCCAGTGGTGGCTGCTCATGCCGTGCACGGCGCTGAACGACGAGGGCCAGGACGAGGCGCGCTGGATTTTCGCGACCTACGACGACCGGCTGGTGAAGCGCGACGGCCAGTGGCTCTTCGCCCACACGGTCTTCGACGTGAAGACCTTCTGCGCCCACAAGGACGGCTGGGCCGAGGCGTAAGGGGGCTCGAAAGCGGGCCGGATATTCCTGCTTACGCCACGTCGCGCGGACGGATCGCGCGCAAGGCGTCGGACTTGTCCCGCTCGGGACTCAGGCGTCGGTCACGTCGAAGTGCCGGATGCTCGGCGGCCCGGCGAGGGCCTGCTTGAGCCGGTCGCTGACGCCCCTCTCCCGCTGCCAGGACAGATACTTCTCGTACTGCTCGTGAGTGTCCCAATCCTCCACCAGGAGCACATTGTCGGCGTCGGCGCTGTTCTGCAGCGTCTCGACTCTCGTACAACCCTCGTAGGCCCGCGTCTCCGAAAGGATCGACCTGAAGAACGCAACCACCTCGTCCCCGGTACCGGGCTTCGCCTTGACGTCGAGAATCACTCTTACGGTCATTTCAAGTCCTCCCTATTCCCTCTGTAACGCTATCAGCAACGCCGGTCCCTTACACCCGGCCATTCACGAGTCGGTCATGCTCCGCCGGACGCAACTTGTTGGGCCGCGCAGGGTCACCGGCCGCCCGGCTACCGGGGCCGCGCGAAGGCGACGAGGGCTGCGTCCGCCCCGGCACCGGTCGCGATGACGATGAACTGCCGCCCCGACCGGGCCCGGTAGGTCATCGGATTGGCGTAGGTCTTGGAGGGCGCCGCGCCGCGCCAGACCTCGGCGCCGGTCGCCTCGTCGAAGGCATAGAGGTAAGGCGCGCCGCCGCCGAGGAACACCAGGCCCCCCTTGGTCACCATCGGACCGGAATTGCCGCGCGTGCCGAGGCGCTCCGGCAGCGCGACGCCTTGCAGCAGCGGGTGCTCGCGGAGCTCGCGGCTGCCTTCGCCGAAGGGCACCTTCCACGCGATCTCGCCTGCGTTCAGGTCGATCGCCACCAGATGGGCGTAGGGCGGCTTGATGAGCGGGATCGGGCCGAGCTTGCTCTCGGGCGTTGGCGCGGCGCCCGGTCCGTCGGCCTCTCGAAACATGAGGAGCGTCGCCCCGAAGGGACAGTTGTTGCTGTACGCGACGTCGACCTCCGGATCGTTGCCTTCGTTCACGCACACCTGGTTGGTGCCGGCTTCTTCCGATGTCCGCACGAAGAGGAGCCCGCTCTCGGCATCGAATGCCGCCCCGCCCCAGTTGGCGCCGCCGCTCGCGCCGGGGCGCTGAAGCGTCCCCTGCAAGCTCGGCGGCGTGAAGAGCGGCCCCAGCCGGAACTGCTTTATCTCCTCCACCGCGAGCGCGTGGATCTCCGGCGTGAGATCGTTCGCGTCCTCCAGCGACACTCCCTGCCCGCTGAAGGCCGGCGGCCTGGTCGGGAAGGGCTGAGTCGGATAGAGCACCTCGCCGGGCACGTCGGTCGTCGTGTCCACCGCGCGCTCCTCGATGGGCCACACCGGCTCCCCCGTCACCCGGTCGAACACGTACGTGAAGCCGTGCTTGGATACCTGCGCCACCGCGTCGATCTCGCGCCCGTCCACCGTGATCGTCACGAGGTTGGGTGCTGCGGCGAGGTCATAGTCCCACAAGCCGTGGTGCACGGTCTGGAAGTGCCACTGCCGCTCGCCCGTGCGCGCATCCAGGCACACCAGGGACTCTGCGAAGAGGTTCGCCCCCGGGCGGCGCCCGCCCCAGTAGTCGCTGCTCGGCGTGCTCGTCGGCACGTACAGAAGCCCGCGCCCGGCATCGAGTGACATGAACCCCCACACGTTGGCGTGGCCGGTGTAGCGCCAGGACTCGTCCTCCCAGGTGTCCGCGCCGAAGTCGTCGGCCGATTGCGGGATGGTGAAGAAGACCCAGCGGCGCTCGCCCGTGCGGACGTCGAACGCCTGCACCGAGCCGGGCGGGTCGAACTTACGCTGCAGCCGGTCGGGGATGCGGCTGCCGACGATCACCAGGTCCTCGAATACCACCGGCGGTGAGGTCTGATCGAACTCGAAGCGGGTCACCGGGCGGCCGTGGCCTTCGGTCAGCAGGACGCTCCCGCCGCTGCCGAAGGCTGCGTCCAGCTCACCGGTCGCGGCGTCGATGGCATAGAGCCGGTCGCGGCTGTTGAGGAAGATGCGGGCATCGTCTCCGTCGCTCCACCAGGCGACGCCCCGGTGCTTGAAGCCGCGCGGCCCCGCTCCCTTGGGGCCGCCCTCGTAGACCTTGGGATCGAAGGTCCAGAGCTCGGTGCCCGTCTCCGCGTCGAGGGCCGCCACGCGCATGTACATGGTCGACAGGTAGAGCACGTTGTCGACCATGATGGGCGTTGCCTGAAACGGGCCCGGCCACGTGCCGTACTCCTCCAGAGGCCTCTCGTTCGGCTCCCATTGCCAGACGATCTCCAGCTCGCCGACGTTGGCGGCGGTGATGTCTTCGGCCGTCGAGTACTTGGCGTGCGCCTGCCCGGCGCCGACATAGGGCCACTCGATCATGGCACCCTGTTCCTGGGCGCTCGCGAGGGAGGCGGTCACGAGGACGGAAGCCACGAGGGCGGCGGTCGCGGAGGCGGCGGTCGCGCCGAAGCGTTTCACGGCGAAGAGTCCCCTTGGTCGCCGGTCTTCTCTTGCGAGAAACCGCCTTCCGGCTCGGCCTGAAAATGCCCGGTGAGCAGGTATCGGTAGAGCCTGAACGCGAGCTGCTCCCGGTGCGATTCCAGCCAGCGGCGGGGATCGGGCGGCAGCGGCAGAGACCGGCAGGGGGCGGCTGGCACGACCCCGCTCGCGTTTCCCCCGCGCGCGGCCGCGTGCCCGGCCGAGGGCGCCCGCCGCGAGCCCGCGCCCGGGCCCCGCCGCGAGGGCGGCGCGCCCGCGCAGGCGCCGGCCGCAGGCCGGCTGCCGTGAGCGACAAAGAGTCAGAGCGTTTTCGTGTGAAACGGATACGCTTTAGAGCGGCGGGTCAGTGACGCGCCCGGTAGCCGGTGGCGAGCACGTAGCTCTCGGCGGAATCGGAGCGGCTCGCCGGCGGCTTGGCGTTGCGCACCCGCGCGAAGGCCTGGCGCAGCCGCACCTGAAGCGCGCCGTCGCCCCCTTGCCGCAGCTTGGCGAGGAAGCATCCGCCCGGAGCGAGCAGCGGCTCCGCGATATCGAGCGCGGTCTCGCAGAGCGCCGAAACCCGCAGCCGGTCGGTCGCCGCGTGGCCGGTGGTCGGCGCCGCCATGTCGCTCATCACCAGGTCCGCCGGGCCGCCGAGCGCGGCGCGAATCTCCTCGAGCGCGTCCTCGGCGCAGGCATCCATTGTGAGAATGGTGACGCCGTCGATCGACTCGATTTCCGTGGTGTCGACCGCGACCACGCGACCACGCTTGCCCACCCGCTGCGCCGCGACCTGGCTCCAGCCGCCGGGTGCTGCGCCGAGATCGACCACCCGCTGCCCCGGCTTCAGGATGTGGGCGCCCTCGGCGAGGCCGATCAGCTTGTAGGCAGCGCGGGACCGGTAGCCGGCCTCCCGCGCTGCGCGGACGTAGGGGTCGTTGAGCTGGCGTTCGAGCCAACGGGTGGACGACGCCTTGCGCCGGCGCGCGCGCTTGAGCTTGACCGGCGCGCGGCGCCGTTGCGGGCTGCCTTCATCGCGGGCGCTCATGTGCGCGCTTCCTGTCCGTGATCGGTACGGGCCGCCCGCATCATGCCCAGCAGCATTCCCTCGCGGAGCCCCCGGTCGGCGACATCTAGCTGCCCGGCCGGGCAGGCGGCCATGACCGCTTCCAGGATGGCGCAGCCGGCGATCATCACGTCGCCCCGCCCTGGGCCGATGCAGGGCTGCGCCGCGCGGGCCTCGTAGTCCTGATCGATGACCGTGTCGATCACTGCCCGCACGTCGCCAAACTGGAGCCGCAAGCCGTCCACCCGGTCCCGGTCGTAGCGCGGCAGCCCGAGGTGGATGCCGGCGATGGTGGTGACGGTGCCGGATGTGCCGAGGAGTTGGACCGTGCCGGCGGCCGCACCTGCAGAGATGTCATGAGGCTGCGCGAAGGGGCCGACCGCGGCCCCGATCTCGGCGA
>JAPOPO010000158.1 GCA_026712885.1 Rhodospirillales bacterium
GGCGGCCGCCGAACTCATCCTTGAGGCGCCCATTGACCCGCTCGGACCCTGAGCGCACGACGTAGCGACGCTCCTCGGGGAAGACGAGGCCGGGGGGCGCGCGGTCTTATTTGTGTTGAGGGCCGCGCCCTAGTTTCCCAGGGAGATGTGGGCGCACAGCTTGGTGGGGGGCCAAAAGCCGTTCATCGACGTGAACCCGCGCCGCTCGGTTGACGTGCAAGAGGCGTTGAAGCGCGAGAAGAAGGCGCGACGGACCCTCGGTCTCGTCTTTCCCGAGGAGCGTCGCTACGTCGTGCGCTCGGGGTCCGAGCGGGTCAATGGGCGGCTGAAGGATGAGTTCGGCGGCCGCCATGTCCGCGTGCGCGGTTACGACAAGATCCTCGCCCACCTCATGTTCGGCATGACCGTGCTGACGGCCAGCCAACTGATGCGCCTCATCGTTCCGCCGATCCGATCCGGCTCGTCTCCTTCATCGTCACCGCAGCCGCACTTGCTGAGAGGCGCAGCGGCCAAACGCGCCCGAAGTTCGACGGACATACCGAATCGGAGGCTGCAACAACGCCCATCTGATCATGGTGGTCACTAAAATCGCGGCAATTGCCGCGCGCCGAGACCGGCGCTAACCTCGGCGGTCTTGCGCCGATCCGAATCGCTCAGAGTTTTGCAAGCGGCTCGTTTGAATGAATCTTCTGACCATATGCTTACGCCGCTCTCTGTTTTGATTCAGATTTGGTCATAAATGATTGACTCATATTACTTATTTGGAGACATGGGCCATAAGGGCCGGGGTGAGGAGGGGGGAGCGCTCAAACACCCCGGACCATGGTGCGGTGCATGGCGCGGGTGGAGTGGGTCAGGGTCGCGGCAGGCAACGTGGGGGCAGACGGACCATGCAGGGGCAGAGCGGACGGAACACGACCGGGACGCCGAGGGGGCGCTCGACGGTCGAGCGGTTGCCGGCTTCGGTGCGCGAGGCGGTCGACGCGGCCATCGCGGACGGCGCCAGCATCGACGAGATCACGGCGCTCATCCGCGAGAACGGCGGCAGCTGCTCGCGTTCGGCCGTGGGGCGGTACGCCAAGCGCAGCCGCGACCAGAGCCGCCGGCGGGACGAGGCCGTCCGGCTCCTCGAGTCCTGGAGGAAGAAGGCGGAAGAGGGCGGCGCGGACCCCACGGGCCTCGTCGCGATCGAGGCTCTGCGAACGCTGGCGGTTCTCACCGTGGCCGATCTCGGCACGGGCAAGGGGCGCGTGACGGCCGAGGTGCTCTCCCGGCTTTCGCTCGCGCTTCGCCGCATCGAAGTCACCGACAAGCTCCGCACGGACCAGGGGCGCGCGGCGGCGAAGGCCGCGCCCGCCGACCGGAAGGAGCGCCGGGGCGGGGTCTAGTGTCCCGATCGAGACCTGCGCATGTGTTTCGGGAAATCCCACACGTGATGGCCGCGCTTGTCCCGGCCATCCGCGCGTTCGCGCAGCCTCGGACGGGTTCGGCCGAGCGAGATGCCCGGAACAAGTCGGGGCATGACGATGGGATTGGTTGGCTCGTGCGGGTCAGACGCCCACTCCGAAATCATGCGAACTGCGGAAACCGGACACCAGAGCGTATCCGTTTCACAAGGAAACACGCTCTGAGTCTTTGTCGCTCACGGCAGCCGGCCTGCGGCCGGCGCCTGCGCGGGCGCGGCGCCTTCCCGGCGGGGCGCCCTGTTGCCCTTATCGAGAGTTTCCCATGTTGGGCCCCCACTTCCCCTTCGCGTCAGGCCCGGATTTGTCCCGCCCATCCACGTCCCGCCGCCAGGCGCGCGCCCTATGGATGCCCGGAACAAGTCCGGGCATGACGGTAAATGTTGAGGGGCGGGAGACAGCACACGAACAAGACGAAATCAAACGAACTTCGGAACCGGGACCCTAGAGCGCGTCCGTCTTTGACGGATGCGCGACAGGCCGCGACCGCGGCCCGCCGCGAATGCGGCGCGCCCGCGCAGGCGCCGGCCGCAGGCCGGCTGCCGTGAGCGATAAAGAA
>JAPOPO010000201.1 GCA_026712885.1 Rhodospirillales bacterium
ACTTCATCCAGCGCGTGTAGTAGCCCATGAAGGCGGCGGCAGTGTCGTAGAACTGCGGCGCGTCCTTGTTGAAGAAGCGGTCGTAGTTCCACTTGACGACCTCGGCGTCCACGCTGGTGCCGTCGTGGAACTTCACGTTCTCCCTGATTTGGAAGGTGTAGACCGTGCCGTCCTCGGAGCGCACCCAAGATTCCGCGATTGCGGGCTTGAGCTTCGCGCTCTTCGCCTCCGGGTCGGCCAGGTCGAGCATGACCAGCCCTTCGAACATGTTGTGGATGGCGTTGGTGGTGTACCAGCTACAGGTGGCGTGCGGATCCAGGATGTTCATCTCGCTGGACATGCCCCACACGAAGGTGCCGCCCTGGCGGGGCTCGTCCGCCCCCGCGGCGGTAGCACCGGCGAGGCCGCCGGCGATGATGGCAATACCAAGGAATTGGGCCAGCCGTCTGCTCATGAATCGTCCCTCCCTCTCGCTCGCCTCTTGACCGCGGCGCGGCGCCTTCTTGGCGCTCATATTGGGTAGGGATCCGGGCGAGCACGGCATCCCGGCCTTTTGCCGAACGGTAGCGCCGAAACGGCGCCCGGGCTAGAGCGTTTCCGTTCCACGGGAAACGCTCTCGCGCTTCATCGCTCACGGCATGATCGTACGAAGTGCGCCGCGGCACCCACGTACCAGGGCATCCGGCTTCCCGTTCCGTGAAACCCGACATGACCGCCGCCACGCGCAACGACGACGCAAAGCGGCGCGCGCTCGGCGACCGAGGGCGGTGGTACCCAAGGATCGTCGTCGGCGTGAATGACGAGCGCAGGAATACCGAGGCTGCCCATATTGTTCATCGGTGAGCACGAGGCGTAGTAGTCCGCCGCGTCGCGGAACCCGGCCTCCTTCGCGGTCAGCGCATCGTCGAATTCGTGAATATGCCTCGCAGTTTGAACCGCCGTACGCACGGCCGCCGGCCCATCGCGCCAGAGCGGCGCTGTTTCTCGCTTGAGACGCCCGAGCAGCCAACGTTCGTAGAAGCGGTTGCGGGGACGGGCGACCCGCTCCGCCGTTGCTGTGAGATCGAGGGGCGCGGATACCGCGACCACGGCCTTCACGAAGTTGGATTGGCGGGGCTCCTGGGCCAAGCGGAGGGCAAGCGCACCGCCGAGCGAGAATCCCAAGATAACCACGCCGTGGCGCCGGATACCGGGGTCGAGGTCGCCCACGGCAAGGCAGGCATCGGCAAGGTCCTGCACCCGGTCCATGTGGTAGTGACCCCTGGCGAGCGAGCGGCCCGGCGGCGAGCCCCGGAGGTTGAGGCGCACCACCGCCGCGCCCTCCCCCACCCAGGCATCTGCCGCTTGCAGCACGTGCCGGCTCGCCTCGCAGCCCGTCAATCCGGGCACTAGGATCACGGCCGGGAGCGGCGCCCGCCCGGGATGGTAGCGGGCCGCGAGGCGGTCTCCGCTTCCGTCACTGAGAGGAATCTCGATGCGCTGGCCGGAGTCCGCCGGAACGCCCGCCAGCCGCCCGGGCAGGTCGTTTCGTACAGTCTGAAGGTCGGCCGTGACCCAGGGCCACCGGCGACGGAATTCTGCTGACGGCGTCATCCGTCGCCTAACCGGCGGCGCTCCCTGCCGCCGGCGGCCACGCGGGCCCGTCAGTGCGCCTCGCCATGCGCTCTCCCTCCCGATTGCCCGAACCGTTGCCTCACGGCGCCTGCCGGCTCACCCTACCGCGCAGTGGATATCGACTTGTAGGGCGGGCCGGGGAGAAGCCAATGCGCGTTGTGAGTTGGAACGTCAACGGAATCAGAGCCTGCGTAAAGAAGGGATTCGCAGATTTTCTGGAACGCGCGCAGGCCGATATCGTCGGCGTGCAGGAGGTCCGCGCGCTCTACGAGGAGATCCCCGACGAAGCCCGCGCGCCCGCGGGCTGGCACACGGCGTTCGTGGCAGCCGAGCGCCGAGGCTACAGCGGCGTCGGCATCTATTCGAGGCTCGCGCCCGAGCGGGTGGAAACTGCGCTTGGCGAAGCCCAGTTCGACATCGAGGGCCGCTACATCGCCGCCCACTTCCGCACCGAGCGGGGGCGCTTCGCGGTGGTCAACGCCTATTTCCCCAAGGGGGACGGCAAGAACCGGGACAACAGCCGGGTGCCCTACAAGCTCGACTTCTACCGCGCGGTCTTCGAGCGGATTCAGCGCATGCGCCGCCGCTGCCCGACACTCGTGATCGGCGACTACAACACCGCGCACCGGGAGATCGACCTCGCCCGGCCCAAGGCCAACGTCAAGAACAGCGGCTTCCTGCCCGTGGAGCGGGCCGAGATCGACCGCTGGCTGGAGGCCGGCTGGGTGGACGCCTTCCGCGCGCTCCATCCCGACGAGCCTGACCGCTACAGCTGGTGGACGCAGCGGGGCGGGGCGCGCGAGCGCAACGTCGGCTGGCGAATCGACTACGTGCTCGCCTCGCCGGCGGCGATGAAGCGGGTGGAGGGCGCCTTTATCTGGCCCGAGCGGAAGGGCTCCGACCACTGCCCGGTGGGCATCGATATCGACCTCTAGCAGGCCAGCAGCACAGGCACTGCCGATAAGGGCTAGTCAGGCGCGGTTCCTTCGCCACCTTCGAACGCCTGCAACTTCTCCAACAGCTCGGTCGGGAGCGGCGCCGGGCGGTGCGTGGTCTGATCGGTGTTGACCCACACCACCTCGCCTGAGGCGAGGCGTTCGTCCCGCCCCTTGGGATGAATCTCCAGGCCAAATGTCAGGCTGGTGCGGCCGATGCGCGCCGAGCGCACGCCGACCTCGATCTCGTCGTCGAAGCGGATCGGCGCGTAATACTCCACCAAAGTCTTGACCGTGTGATAGTCCTCGCCCCTGCGCTCCACCTGTCCTTGGTAGTCGTAGGGCAGCGCGCGGAAAAACTCGGTGATCGCGGTATCGAAATAGGTCAGGTAGTGGGCGTTGAATACGAGCATCTGCCCATCAACCTCCGCATACCTCACTCGAAACCGGAAGAAGAACGAGAACTCCGATCGTGCCATTCAGGTACCCCTCTTCGATCACCGCACCTTCACGTTACCGGCAGGCAGACCACTCCGCCGGACCCCCATCCGCGCTGCGAGCCGAGGTCGGTCTGGACTGGCCCGTGCGGAGCGGTCATCCTCGCGGCCCCGCAAGGCCCGAGGACACCGGGTACGGGAGACTACGCCAACACTGCCCCTCTCACATAGACCGGAAGCGTTGTAGACCGCCATGTCCGCCCTCTTCGATCTCACCGGCAAGACCGCCGTCGTCACCGGCTCCACCAAGGGGATCGGCAAGGCCATCGCACGGGCGCTCGCCCAGCATGGCGCACGCGTGGTCGTCTCCAGCCGTGACGCAGGCCGGGTCGCGGCGACCGAGCGGGAATTGACTGACGAGGGGCTCGCAGTCTTCGGCCTCGCCTGCAACGTTGGGCGCAAGCCCGAGCTGGAGCGCCTGATCGAAGAGAGCCGCCGGGCACTCGGACACATCAACATCGTCGTCGCCAATGCCGCCATCAACCCGCACTACGGCTCTTTCGCGGACATCCCGGACGAGGCCTTCGCCAAGATCATGGCGACCAACGTGCAGTCCAACCTCTGGCTCGCGCAGTTGGTCGCCGACGAGATGCGGCAGCGAAGGGACGGCGCGATCCTCTACGTCTCCTCGATCGGGGGCACCATCGGCTCCGACGTGATCGGCGCCTACTGCATCTCCAAGGCGGCGGACCTTCAGCTCGTGCGCAACCTCGCGGTCGAGCTGGGCCCGCACAACATCCGGGTCAACGCCATCACGCCAGGCCTGGTGCGCACGGATTTCGCGCGCGCTTTGTGGGAGGACGAGGAGCGCGCTGCGAACCGGATCGCCCAAACGCCGCTGAGAAGGCTCGGCGAGCCCGAAGACATCGCGGGCATCGCGGTCTACCTGGCCTCGGACGCCGGCCGCTGGACCACCGGCCAGAGCTTCGTCGTGGACGGCGGCACGTCGATCGCAGGCTAGGGAGCGGCCCCGATCTCGCGGCCTTCCGCCGCGAGCCGCTGGCCGAGCGCGGCGATATGGCCGGGCCCGATCTCGCAGCAGCCGCCGACGATGGCGGCTCCCGAGGCGACCCAGCCCATCGCGTGGCCCGCATAGGCTGCCGGGCCCAGGTCCTTACGCACCTCCAGCACGTCGACGGTGCCGCCCGGTTGCAGGGCGCTGATGGAGACGAATCCGTTGGCGTAACCGCCGAATGGAACTCCGATACCGGCCAGCAGCGGCATGGCGGCGGCAACCGCCTCGGGGCTGGAACAGTTGATCAGCACCGCCTCGGCGCCGGCAGCCACGGCGGCCTGTGCGCCTTCGGCAACCCCCTCGCCCGAGCGCAGCACCCTGCCGTCGGCATCGTTCACCGAGAGCGCCGTCCAGACGGGCTTGCCGCTCTCGTGGGCCGCCACGGTCGCCGAGCGCGCCTCTGCTGCGGACAGCATGGTCTCGCACAGGAACAGATCGACGCGATCCGCCTGCACGGCGACGATCCTGCGGTAGTGCGCGAGGCACTCGTCTTCGGGCGGGGTCAGGTCCGGCCTGTAGCTGCCGACCAGCGGCGGCAGACAGCCGGCGATTCTGACCGCCTGCCCGCTCCTCTCACGTGCGGCCTCCGCTGCCCCAAGCGCCGCATCGTGCAAGGTCCCGAACTTGTCGGCGATGCCGGCGCGGTCGAGTCTTGGCGGCGTCGCCGTGTAAGTGTTCACCGTGATAATCCGCGCGCCGGCCTCGATGAAGTCGAGATGCACGGCCTCGACGAGGTGCGGCTCGTCCATCATCACCTGGACCGACCAGAGCGGCGCCGCCGGCCGTGTGCTCCGCCTGTAGAGCTCCTGCCCGATACCGCCATCGAGGAGGACGATCGTCTTGCGCCGCGCCGCCGAATGTTCCGCCATGATTTCGCTCCGCTCGCGGGCCGAATGCCCAGGCCGCGCGATGATAGCCACGGGCAACCGGAGGAAACAGACCCGCACGACCGGGCCACCGTTGGCCGGGGCCCTCATCGCGTGCCAGACTCCGCGCCTCGACACCCGTTCACTCCACATCGCCAGATGAGAGCCATGGATTCGCTGAACAGCCGCTTCACCGTGTGCAGAGAGGATTTCGACCGGCCGGTGCTCGTGACCGGCTCCAGCGGATGTATCGGGAGCTGGGCGCTCGCGATCCTCGTGCGCGCAGGCGTGCCCGCCGTCTCCTACGACCTCGATTCGAGCCGCCGCCGGCCGGGCCTGCTGATGTCGGAGGAAGAGCTCGCGCGCGTGACCTGGGTGGAGGGGGACATCGCCGATGCCGAGGCCATTGACCGGGTGGTCTCGGAGAACGGGATCGGCGCGATCCTCCACCTCGCGGCCCTGCAGGTGCCCTTCTGCAAGGCGGACCCCGTCGCGGGCGCCCGTGTCAACGTCGTCGGCACGGTGGCGGTGTTCGAGGCAGCGCGCCGCCACGGCCTGCGCCGCCTCGCCTACGCGAGCTCCATCGCCGCCCACGGCGCGCCTGAGGAGAGCCCCTACGCGCTCACCCTCTACGGTGCCTACAAGGCCTGCGACGAAGCGATCGCCCGCACCTATTGGCAGGATTGGGCGGTGCCGAGCATCGGGCTCCGCCCCGGCATCGTCTACGGCGTCGGCCGCGACCAGGGCATGACGTCGAAGACCACGGTCGCGATCCTGGCGGCGGCGGCCGGGCGCGACTACGAGGTGCCCTTCACCGGCGCCATCTCATATCTCTACGCAGGCGAGGTCGCGGCGGCGTTCCTCCAGACCATTGCGCGGGACGGCGATGGCGCACCCGCCTTCGACTGCAACGGCACCGTTGCCCCGATCGAGGATGGGCTGGAGGCCATCCGCCGCCTCGCACCCGGCGCCCAAGTACGGGCGAGCGGCGATCCCCTGCCCTTCCCCATGGACGACCAGGATGCGCTGCTGCGCGCGCATATCGGAGACTACGGCGCGATCTCCCTTGAAGAGGGCACGGCCGAGACGTTCCACGCGTTCCAGGTGTTGCTTCAGGACGGGCGCGTGTCCGCCGATTTCTGACCCCACGGGGCGACACCCCCGCGGCGCGGTCGACCCTGGGCGGGCGGCGAAATCCGGGTTACTCGGCGGAATCCTGCAGGGCTTGCCGCGCGTCCGCGATAGCGGTGCGGAAGCTGTCCAGGGGCAGCGCGCCCCGGATCAATTGGTCGCCGATGACGAAGGCCGGCGTCCCCCGCACCCCCAGGGTGTTGGCCAGAATTGCGTTCTGCTCGATCAGCTCGTGGAGCGCAGGCTCCTCCATGTCGCGCACGAGCCGCACGTCATCGAGCCCGACGGAGCGGGCGACTTCCAGGATATGGTCGAGGTCGAAGGCTCCGTCGGCCCCCAACAACGCCCAGTGAAACGGCTCGTAGAGTCCTTGCGCCCGTGACGCCAGCGCCGCCTGTGCCGCCAGGGTCGATTCCGGCCCGAGGATCGGAAACTCCTTGAAGACCAGACGCAGGTCGTCGTTCTCCGCGAGCAGGGTTTCGAGCGTCGGCTTGACCCGCCGGCAATAGCCGCAACGGTAGTCGAAGAACTCGACCAGGGTGATCTCACCGTTGGGATTGCCCGCAACCGGCGCCTCCGGATCGGAGAATATCTTGTCGCGAAGGCGCGTGATGGCCTGCCGCGCCTGCGCCTCCTGCTCCGCCTCCTGCTTGGCCCTGAGCGACTGCTGCACCTCGATTAGCAGTTCCGGGTGCTCCAAGAGGTAATCGCGAACGATCTGCCGGATCGCGTCCACCGGCAGGTCGTGGGCAGCGACAGGCGAGTCGGCCGAACTCTCTGCGGCGGCGATGCCGGGATCGCACGATCCGTCTTCCACGCTTTCGGCATCGCAGACGACTTGCGCTGACGCCGGCCCTGCAGCGGTCATCGCAAGTGCCAGCATGAAGCCCGCAGCGGCGAGCGCCCGGGCGAGTGATCCATAGGTGATCGGCATGATGGCAACGGAGGATAAACCCTCTGCGCTCCCCTTACCAGCGCGGGGGCAGCTTGAGCCCGAGGAGCGTCTGCGCCGCGCGCATCCGTTGGACCGACAATGGCGCATCGGCTATGAGAAGCGCAGCGAAGGGAACGCACCGACTCCGGACCTGGACGCTCCAGCGGTCCGGCACAACAAGGGAGACATCGATGGAAATTATTGCTGATCCGATCACTGTGAATTGCCGCAAGGTCCTCGCCGGCCTCAAGCTGGTCGGCGCGGACTACACGCTGACCAGGGTCGATTACTTCAAGGGCGAGCAGAAGAGCCCCGAAGTTGTGGCGATCAATCCCAACGCCACGATCCCGGTCATGCGCGACGGCGACCTGGTCCTTTGGGAGTCGAACTCGATCCTGCAATACGCCGCCGACAAGGTGGGCAATGCGAGCGCGTACCCCACCGACCTGGAGACCAGGGCCGACGTGAACCGCTGGCTGCTCTGGGAATGTGGGGCTTGGTTCCCGACCTGCTACGTCCATCTGGTCGAGAACTGCGTGAAGCCGCTTCTGGGCGATCAACCGGACCCCGCCGTGCTCGACGGCGAGGCACCGAACTTTCACAAGCTCGTCGGCATCATGGATGCGCGCCTGAGCGGGAGCGCCTACCTCTGCGGCGATCAGCCGACCATCGCCGACGTGGCGGTGGCATCGCCGATGCACCTTCACGGCTGGGCCAAGCTGCCGCTCGACGACCATCCCAACGTCGTGCGCTGGATGACGGAGGGGATCGAAACGCAGTCCTGGTGGAAGGCGACCCATGTGGGCGAGGGCTTCACGGTATCCTAGGCGGCCCGAACCCGACAGCCGACCGATCGCCCCGTCCAGCCCCGTACCGGAGCGGGCTCGGGCCACGCTACCGCTCCTTCGATGCGTTCTCGCCTGACGCCGTGCCAGCAAGACGGAGACGCGGGTGACCGAGAGAGACCTTTCAGGGCGTATCGCTCTGGTGACCGGCGGCTCGCGGGGCATCGGCCGCGCGATCTGCCGGCGGCTGGCGCAGGCCGGCGCATGGGTGGCGATCAACTACTCGTCGAGCGACGAGTCCGCGGTGGAAACGCTGGCGCAGATCGAAGCCGATGGCGGTGAGGGCGGCGTCTACGAGGCCGACGTTTCATCGGCGGAGGCCACCGATGCGATGTTCCGGGGCGTCGAGGCCGACAGGGGCCCGGTCGACCTTTTGGTCACCAACGCCGGGATCGCCTCGTTCCAGGACGATGTCGACATGCCGGTCGATCTTTGGCGTCGCATCCTGTCGGTGAACCTGGACGGCACCTTTCACTGCGTGTGGCGCGCCAAGGCGGGGATGCTGGCCCGGGGCGACGGACGCATCGTCTGCATCTCCTCGATCAACGGGCTGGCGCCGACCAGGATGCGCCCGGACCGGCTGATTGCCTACGGCACATCGAAATCCGCCATCATCGGGTTCTCGCGCAACTGCGCGGTCGCGTTCGGTCCCGCGATTCGCGTCAACTGCGTGGCACCCGGTCTGATCGACACGGACATGACCAGCGGCATGAGCGACGAGATGCGCGCGCGCATCATCGCAAGCACGCCGGCGGGCCGGGCCGGCACGCCGGATGACATCGCGGAACTCACGTGCTTCCTGCTCAGCGACGCCGCGGGGTTCATCACAGGTCAGACTTATGTCGCGTCCGGCGGCCTCGTCACACTGCCCTGACGGGCTTGGGAGCTACACTGCGTGAGCAGCATCTCCTCCACAACCGGCGACGCGGGCTCGACCCCTCCGGTCGATCTCCCGTTTTCGCGCGAGGAATACACGGCGCGGATCGCGAAGACGCGGCGGGCGATGGACGAGAGGGGGATCGAACTGCTCGTCGTCTCCGACCCCTCCAACATGGCGTGGCTGACCGGCTACGACGGCTGGTCCTTCTACGTGCACCAGTGCGTGCTGCTCGGGCTCGAAGGCGATCCTGTGTGGTTCGGGCGCGGCATGGACGCGAACGGGGCGAAGCGTACCGTGTTCATGGCGCACGACGACATCGTCGCCTACGGCGACCACTACGTGATGTCCACCGAGCGCCACCCGATGGACTACCTGAGCGAGGTGATCGCCGCGCGCGGCTGGGGCGGGGCGCGCATCGGCGTCGAGCTGGACAACTACTATTTCAGCGCCGCCGCCTATCGCTCGCTGGAGACACACCTGCGCGAGGCGACGCTGCTCGATGCGACGGGACTCGTGAACTGGCAGCGCATCGTGAAGTCGGAGGCCGAGATCGCCTTCATGAAGAATGCGGCGCGCATCGTGGAGAAGATGCACGCCCGCATTCTGGAGGTGATCGAGCCCGGCATGCGCAAGAACGACCTGGTGGCGGAGATCTACCACGCGGCGATCACCGGGGTGGAGGGTGCCGGCGGTGACTATCCCGCCATCGTGCCGATGTTGCCCACCGGCATCGACGCGTCCGCCGCGCACCTCACCTGGGACGACAAGCCGATGCGCGCGGGCGAGGCGACGTTCTTCGAGATCGCGGGCGTATACAGGCGCTATCACTGTCCGCTCTGCCGCACGGTGTTCCTGGGGCGACCGTCCGAGCGGGAGCGCAACGCGGAAGGCGCACTGCTGGAGGCCATCGAGGCGGGGCTGGATGCCGCGAGACCGGGGAACAGGTGCGAGGACATACACCGCGCGTTCACGGCCTCGCTCGCGCGCCATGGCCTGACCAAGGAGAGCCGGTGCGGCTACTCCATCGGGCTCAGCTATCCGCCTGACTGGGGCGAGCGCACCATCAGCCTGCGTCCCGGAGACCGCACCGAACTGCAACCCAACATGACGATCCACTTCATGCCCGCGCTCTGGTTCGAGGACTGGGGCCTCGAGATCACGGAGAGCATCCGCATCACCGAAACCGGCGCCGAAACCCTCGCGAACTGGCCACGCGAGTTGCAGGCGAAGGCGTAGCTGCCGGCGCCTTTCCACGGCGCACTGAAGAATCCGGGCTAACGCTTGCGATCTATGAAGGCTTGCATGCGCCTGCGCGGCTCGTCGTCCGCGAATGCCCGGGGAAAGCAGTCGATGCCCCGCTCGACCGCTTCGGCCAACGGCAGATTCTCCCAGTCGCGGAAGAGCGCCTTCTGCAGGCGGATTGCAGTGGGTCCAGCCGCGCAGATCATGTCCACAGTGTGCGCGAGCGCATCATCGAGCTCGCCTTCGGGGACGAGGGATTCGACGAGCCCCCAGTCGTAGGCCTGTTCTGCGTCGATCGTCTCGCCGGTGTAGACGAGGCGGGCGGTGCGCCCCCACCCAATCAGGCGTGGGAGCAGCACCGCTACGATGGTGGAGGGGATGCCGACCGTCACTTCGGGCACGCCGAACCTCGCGGTCGCATCGGCCAACCGGAAGTCGCACGAGACCGCAACCGTCAAGCCCGCCCCGAGACAGTATCCGGACATGCGCGCCACCACCGGGACCGGTGCATCGCGAATCGCCGCGCATGCGTGGTGAATCGAGGAAATGAACGGACGCGCCGTCTCGGGCGTCAGGGCGGCCATGGCGCGGATGTCCGCCCCGCCGATGAAGGCACGCTCGCCAGCGCCGCGCAGAACGATGACCCGGACCCCGGGGTTATTGCCCGCTTGCCGAATGGCGGCGCTCAACACGTCGGCGCCGGCGTCATCGATGGCGTTGAGCTTGTCCGCATTGTCGTAGCAGACGGTCGCGACGTGGCCACCGTGGGGACTGTCCGCGATTTCTACATGGACATCGGTCAACGCCTTCGCTCCCTGCCGCTCGGCAGCGACGGATGACGCGCGGCGCGCGTCAATCGAGCGTCACCACTGCGCCGCTGGTCGCCGACTCATGGGCGGCGAGCACGGTTCTCACGGCCTCCATTGCCTCTTCCGGCGTGATCAACGCGGGCCGCGCACCCTCGAAGACGCAGCGGGCGAAGTAGGACCATTCCTCCCGCAGGGAACCGCCGGTGATGCCGTGCAGCTCCGGCCAATAGGTCGTGTCCGGGCTCCTGAAGCCCTCCTTCGAGCAGACGCCGATATTGGGGAAGGTGTCCTCGATGTGGATGAAGCCTTCCGTGCCGATCACCGACATGCGCTCATCGAGTTCGAAGGGCGAGGTGTCCGGCATGCACCAGGCGCCCTCGTAGAGCGCGCTTGCGCCACTGTCGAAGCGATACATCAGCTGGGCCAGGTCGTCATAGTTGCAGCCCAGCGTGTTGACGGTCTGCGCGTAGGTGCTCACGACCTTGGCGCCGGTCAGCCAGAGCATGATGTCGGTATCGTGGGAGGTGGTGTGCAGAATGGGGCCGATCGTCTCGAGCTGTTCCATCACCCAGCGCGCCGGCACGTTGCGGCGGGCGTTGATCGCGACAACCTTGCCGATCCGGCCCGCGTCGATCTCGCGCTTAGCCGCGATGTAGCGCGGGTTGAAGCGGCAGATATGGCCCACCATCAGCATGGCATCGCTATCGCGCGCGGCATCGCACATGCGCCGGCAATCCTCCACCGTCGATGCCATCGGCTTCTCGACGAGGACGTGCTTGCCGGCCGCGAGCCCTGCGAGGGTCGGGGCGGCGTGGTGGTCCCACGGCGTCACGACGGCGAGGACGTCGATGGTCGGGTCCTCGACGAGCTCCCGATAGTCGGTACAAGTGCGGGCGACGCCGTGCTCGCGCGCCATCACCGCGAGACGCTCTTCCGACGCGTCGCAAAGCGCCGCAAGCTCAAGCTGTGGAAGGCCGGCGATGGCCCGGCAATGCACCGTTCCAAACCAGCCGACTCCGATGACTCCGACACGTAGCTTTTCCATCGGTCCCGCTCCCTCCCGTGTCCGTCAGTCGCCCCACCGCCCCTGTCACAGGTCGAGCGCGGTCACCCTGTCGGCGTGAGTCTGGATAAAGGCGAGGCGGGATTCGGGCCGGCGGCCCATCAGCTCCTCGACCCGGCGCGCCGTGGCCGTGCCCGCGTCCTCGGCGATCTCGACGCGCAGCAGCGTGCGCCGCGCGGGGTCCATCGTGGTTTCCTTGAGCTGGGCCGGCGGCATTTCGCCGAGCCCCTTGAAGCGGCTGATCTCGACCTTGCCGGCGCCGGAAAAGTCGCTCTCAAGCAGCCGGACGCGGTCGGCATCGTCGCGCGCATAGCGGGTGGTGCCGCCCCGCGCGAGCCGGTAGAGCGGCGGCTGCGCCAGGAACAGATTGCCGCCGTCGGTCAGCCCCGGCATCTGGCGGTTGAAGAACGACATCAGGAATGCTTCGATGTGGGCGCCGTCCACGTCCGCATCGGTCATGATGACGACCCGCTCGTAGCGCAGCGCGCCCGCGTCGAAGCGCGCGCCGGTGCCGCAGCCCAGCGCCTGAACCAGATCGTCGAGCTCCTTGTTGCCGCGCAGCTTGTCGGCACTGGCGCTCGCCACGTTGAGGATCTTGCCGCGCAGCGGCAGCACGGCCTGGGTTTCGCGGTTGCGCGCTTGCTTGGCGGATCCGCCCGCCGAATCGCCCTCGACCAGGAAGATCTCGGTGCCGGCCGCCGCCTCGCGGGCGCAATCGGCGAGCTTGCCCGGCAGCCGGGTCTTGCGGGCCGCACGCTTGCGCGCGACCTCGCGGTCCTTCCTGCGCCGGAGCCGCTCCTCGGCGCGTTCGACGACGCGCTCGAGCAACAGGTTGGCGGCGGAAGGATCGGCCGAGAGCCAGTGGTCGAAGTGATCGCCGAGGGCGTTCTCCACCAGGCGGCCGGCCTCGGGC
>JAPOPO010000587.1 GCA_026712885.1 Rhodospirillales bacterium
GAGGTAATAGAACCAGCAGAAAACGTATTCGATCCTCTCAAAAAATATTATGGGGAGTGATCTGACGCTTTTCTCTTTTCGCCGGTCGCGAGGCCAGATTGGCTTTGCTTCGCCCGGCTTCTTATGCTCACGGTTTCCCGTGTTCTCTATATCTCCTGCTTTTTCCATTTTCGCGGCTTTGTGTGGGCGCCGGCCCGCCAGGGACAGCCTGAACGCACACGGCAGTCGGCGGACGCCGTCCGGGCATCTCTTGTGATTGCCGCCGTGCCGTCATCTGCCGTGCCCTTCTCTTGTCCTCTCGACCTGAGATGGTGAGAGGGGCGCGCCGCCGCAAGGCCGGGTAGACCGGGAGCAGGTGGGCTGCCCCGGCAGCTACGCGGGTCCTTCCCGGGAGGGAACCTGGGCGAGTGCGCGGCCCGAAAGCACGGTCTGCTCGCCCACGGAGCACGTGGTCTCGAACTCGACGCGCCGGCGCTCCGGGATCAGGCGGTCCACCACTGCCCGCGCCACCACCTCGTCGCCGGGCCTGACCGGTGCCGTGAATCGGAGAGACTGCGACAGGTAGATGCAGCCCGGCCCCGGCATCCGCGTGCCGATGACCGTCGAAATCAATGCTGCGGTGCACATGCCGTGGACGATCCGGCCGCCGAAGCGCGACTGTTCGGCGAAGTCGTCATCGAAGTGGAGCGGATTGGTGTCGCCCGTCAGATCGGCGAAGAGCCGCATCTCCTCTTCGTTGATGATGCGCCCGTATTCTGCGCTCATGCCAATCGTCAGGTCCTCGAAAAAATAACCGAATCGGGCATCGCCCGGGGCCGCCTGGGCCGCCTGCTCCATGATCGGGTTCCCTCCTCCCGTGTTGCCGAGCGGCGGATTGTGCGGTGCAACAGAGCGCCTGGCAAGCGTGCGCCCAAGGCCGATTGCCACCGCCCTCCGCACGCGGCTTCGGCCGCTCTGTTCGCTGGCGCGGACGCGCGGTATATGTGGCGCTCCGGCAGGGACGGCGGGGCTCGCCGTCGGCGCGGCAATGAGGGGAGGAGAACCGATGGCCAAGTTTCCGACGGTGCGCACACCGACGATCGAGGAGGTCCTCGACATCGCCGAGGGCTACGGCATGACGATCACCGTGGAGGACGCGGAATCGTTCCGCGGCCTCATGGCGGGCACGATCGCCTCCTACCACCGGCTCGACGATCTCGACGAGCCGAAGCTTCCCGTCAAGTATCCGCGCAGCCCCGGCTACCGGCCGCCGCCGGAGGAGAACCCTTACAACGCCTGGTACTGGAAGTCCGAAGTCAAGGGCAAGTCGAGCGGGCCGCTCAAGGGCAAGCGGGTCGCGCTCAAGGACAACATCTGCCTCGCCGGCGTGCCGATGATGAACGGGGCGACGGTGCTCGAGGGCTACGTGCCCGACGTCGACGCGACCGTGGTGACCCGGATCCTCGATGCCGGCGGCACCATCATCGGCAAGGCCGCCAATACCTACCTCTGCTTCGACGGCGGCAGCGCCACCACCGCCACCGGCATGGTCGATAACCCGCACAAGAGGGGCTACACCTGCGGCGGCTCGTCCGCCGGCAGCGGCGTGCTGGTGCTCACCGGCGAGGCCGACAGGCCCCTGGGCGCCGACCGGGGCGGCTCGATCCGTATGCCGGCCTGCTGGAGCGGCATCTACGGGCACAAGCCGACGCACGGGCTGGTTCCCTACACCGGCATCTTCCCCATCGAGCAGACCCTCGATCACACCGGCCCGATGGCGCGCTCGGTGAGCGACGTGGCGGCCCTGCTCCAGGTCATCGCCGGCCCGGACGGGCAGGACCCGCGCCAGATCGGCA
>JAPOPO010000103.1 GCA_026712885.1 Rhodospirillales bacterium
CGCGACACGCAGATTTCGATATCCGTCTCCGGCAGCCGCACATAGGCGAGGCGGCCGTGGGAAATCGCGATCGCCCGGTCGGGCGATCTGGCGGCGAAGTCGCGATACTCGTAGTCCAGCACCGCCTCGGTCTTCAGCAGGTCCGGGAGCGTGGTCGGCACGTGGCGGATCTTGTAGCCGACCGCCTCGGCGTACCAGGCGGCGAGGCTTTCATCCGCGGGCTCGTCCGCGCTCGCCTTCACCTCGACCGATTCCTCCAGGATATCGGCGCCGAGCTTCGCCTGCTGGCTGAGGCCGAGCAGCCAGTCGAGGCTTACGTGAAGAGCTGCCGCGATCGCTGCGGCAGTGTCGGCGCGCGGCAGGCGGTTGGCCTCGGCCGATAGAAGCTGCGACAGCGTGGAGCGGTCGATGCCGATGCGCGCGGCGAGGGCGGACCGGTTGACCTGCCCCCTTTCCATAGCCTCGAGCAGCCGCTCGCGGAAGCGCTGCGCCGTGTCACGCCGGTCCATGCGTCTTATCTCTGTTTTGCGCGCAATATCAACCTATGAGGATATTTATCACAAATGCCACGGAATTTGCGCGCGATATGACAAAGCGAGCGAATTCCCACATTGTTTCAACGAAATCCGCGCCGCAGAGTGGATAACCGCCGCCGTCACAGCCAGGTCACCGTGGTACGAAACTTCGACAACTCCCTCGAACTAGCGGACCTCCCTGTCCTCTGGCGCCGCGTCGAGGGTCCGACTTGGCTCGTGGCGGCGGCGGTCTATGGCGGCTGGCTGGCGCTTACCTGGTACCATCATGCGCTGCCCTGGTGGCTGGTCCTGCCGCTCGGCGGCTGGCTGGTTGGCTGGCACGGCAGCCTGCAGCACGAGATCATCCACGGCCACCCCACGCGCCGGCCCTGGATCAATACCGCGCTCGCCATGGCGCCGGTCGCGCTCTGGCTGCCCTATCCCCTTTACCGCAGCCGCCACCTCTCGCATCACGCCACGCCGCACCTCACGGACCCGCTGGCCGACACCGAGAGCTTCTACCTGCTGCCCAGGCGCTGGCAGCGCATCGGCCCGATCTACAGGGCGCTTCTCTGGGTCCATAACACGCTGGCGGGCCGGCTGCTGCTCGGGCCGGCGCACACAATTCTCGCCTTCTGGCGGGAGGAAGGCGCGCGGCTGGTCCGCAGCGAGCCGGGATGCGTCCAAGTCTGGGCCACGCACGCGGTGCTGACGGCGCTGGTGCTGGTCTGGGTGCTGGTCGTGTGCGGCATCCCGCTCTGGGCCTATGTGATGCTCTACGTCTATCCGGGCACCGCGCTGATCCTGCTGCGCTCCTACACCGAGCATCGGCCTGCGGCGGATCAGCCACAGCGCACCGCAATCGTGGAAGCCGGGCCGCTGATGAGGCTGCTCTTCCTCGGCAACAATTTCCACGCGCTCCACCACGAGCGGCCCGGAATCGCCTGGTACGACCTGCCCCACGTCTACCGCGCGGAGCGGCAGCGGGTGCTTGCCGATAACGGCGGCTTCCTGTTCGCCGGCTACGGCGATATCTTGCGGCGGTTCCTGTGGCGGGCGAAGGACTCGCCGCTGCACCCTGGTCCGGTCGACCAAAACGCATAGCGAGGAGTTTGCCATGAGTGAGCGCGCGGCGCCCGCCGCATCGGGTCTGCTTGAGCGGCTGGCGGCAGGGCCGGTCATCTGTGCCGAGGGCTATCTGTTCGAGATCGAGCGCCGCGGCTATCTCTCCGCTGGCGCCTACGTGCCGGAGGCGGTACTGGACCACCCGGAGGTCGTGGCCCAGCTGCACCGCGACTTCCTGCATGCAGGTTCCGACGTCATGCTGGCCTTCACCTACTACGCCCATCGCGAGAAGCTGCGGGTGATCGGCAGGGAAGACACGCTTGAGGAATTGAACCGCACCGCGCTTCGCCTCGCGCGGGAGGCGGCGCAGGGGAGCGACGCGCTGGTCGCCGGCAACGTGTCCAACTCCAACATCCTTGTCGAGGGCGACGCCGACTCTGTCCGCGAGGTGCGCGCCATGTTCGACGAGCAGGTGGGCTGGGCCGTCGACGAAGGCGTCGACTTCATCGTCGCCGAGACCATCTCCTTCGTCAGCGAGGCGCTGCTCGCGCTCGAGGCGATCAAGGCGGCCGGCCAGACGGCGGTAATCAACCTCGCCGTCCACCGCGACCCGATCACGCGGGACGGATTGAGCTTGGCCGAGGCAGCCAAGCGCCTGGAAGACGCAGGCGCCGACGTGGTCGGGCTCAACTGCACGCGCGGCCCGGCCACCATGCTGCCGCTGCTCGGCCCCATTCGCGAGGCGGTGAGCTGCCCCGTCGCGGCGCTGCCGGTGGCCTACCGCACCACCGCCGAGCAACCCAGCTTCCAGTCGCTGGAGGATCCCGACTGCGCCTGTCTGCCGCGGGAGCGGCCCTTCCCCACCGCGCTCGACCCCTTCACCGTCAACCGCTACGAGGTCGAAGAGTTCACCAGGGAGGCGCAGGCCCTCGGCGTCACCTATCTCGGCGTCTGCTGCGGCGCGTCCCCCCACCACATCCGCAGCATGGCGGAGGCCCTCGGCCGCCGCCCGCCGGGGAGCAGGTACTCGCCCGACATGTCCGTGCACGCCTTCTACGGCACCTCAGACAAGGTTCCGTCCAAATACAAGGACTTCGCGAAGCACCTGTAGGACGCGTCGAGTCCCGGGACCGCGAGAGGCGCCGCACCACCGCGTAACCATCTAAACAGGGGAGAATTCGTCTATGGCTGACGCCGAAGCGTCTGGCGTATTGGGTTTGCTCGACCGGTTGTCGGCAGGACCGGTGATCTGCGCCGAGGGCTATCTGTTCGAGCTCGAGCGCAGCGGTTATGTCGCCGCCGGCCCCTATGTGCCCGAGGCGGTGCTGGATCACCCCGATGCAGTGATCCAGCTGCACCGCGATTTCCTGCGCGCGGGCTCCGACGTGATGCTCGCTTTCACTTACTACGCCCATCGCGAAAAGCTCAGGCTGATCGGCAAGGAGGGCGCACTGGAAGAGCTCAACCGCACCGCGATCCGCCTCGCGCGGGAGGTGGCGCGCGAGGGCGAAGCTCTGGTCGCCGGCAACGTCTGCAACTCCAACATCTTCGTGGACGGCGAGGCCGAGTCCGCGCGGCGGGTGCGGGCCATGTTCGACGAGCAGGTGGGCTGGGCCGTGGACGAGGGTGTGGACTTCATCGTCGCCGAAACGATCTCCTACGTCAGCGAGGCGCTGCTGGCGCTGGAGGCAATCAAGGAGGCGGGCCTGCCGGCGGTGATCAACCTCGCCATCTTCCGCGATCCGCTGACACGGGAAGGACTGACCCCGGCCCAGGCCTGCAAGCGCCTGGAGGATGCGGGCGCCGATGTCGTGGGACTCAACTGCGCGCGCGGCCCGGCCACCATGCTGCCCTTGCTCGGGGAAATCCGCGAGGCGGTGAGCTGCCACGTCGCGGCGCTGCCGGTGGCCTACCGCACCAGCGAGGACGAGCCGACATTCCTGTCGCTCAGCGATTCGGAGTGCGCTTGCATACCGGAGGAGCGCCCCTTCCCCACGGCGCTCGACCCCTTTACCTGCAACCGCTACGAGATCGCGGAATTCACCAAGGACGCGCGGGCACTCGGCGTCAACTATCTGGGCGTGTGTTGCGGCGCGGCACCCCACCACATCCGCAGCATGGCGGAGGCGCTCGGCCGCCAGCCGCCGGCGAGCAGGTACTCGCCCGACATGACTCGGCACGCCTACTTGGGGACCGTCGACGAAATCCCGGCGGCGAACAGGTCGTTCGCCAGGTATCTGTAGCGCTCGCTAGCCGCCCACCCCGCCGTAGGCGACGCCCGAGAGGCGGGACATATCCTCTTTCCAGGTCTCGAGATCGTCCAGCGTGAGCTGGCTGAGGTGCGTGTGCCCACAGGCGCGCGCCATGATCTTCATGAGCTCGACGCTCGCCTCGAAGAAGTTGGAGAGGCGCCGCGCCGACTTCTCGACCTCGATCCGGGCAGTGAGATGCGGCTTCTGGGTCGCGATGCCGACCGGGCAGTTGTTGGTGTGGCAGGCGCGCATGCCGAGGCAGCCGATCGCCTGGATCGCGGCGTTGGAGACCGCGACCGCATCGGCGCCCAGCGCGAGCGCCTTGGCGAAGTCGGCGGGCTTGCGCAGGCCTCCCGTGATCATCAGCGTCACGTCCTGGCGCTCCGACGCGTCGAGATGGCGCCTGGCGCGGGCCAGCGCCGGGATGGTCGGCACCGAGATGTTGTCGCGGAAGATGAGCGGCGCAGCGCCCGTGCCGCCGCCTCGGCCGTCCAGGATGATGTAGTCGACCCCCACCTCGAGCGCAGCGTCGATGTCCTTCTCGATGTGCTGGGCCGAGAGCTTGTAGCCGATCGGGATGCCGCCGGTGTGGCTGCGGACCTCGTCGGCGAAGTCCCTCACCTGGCGCCAGTCGGTCCAGTCAGGAAAGCGCGGCGGCGAGACCGCCGGCGAGCCTTCCGGAAGCCCCCGCACCTCGGCGATCTTGCCCCTCACCTTGTTGCCCGGCAGATGCCCGCCGGTGCCGGTCTTGGCGCCCTGGCCGCCCTTGAAGTGGAAGGCCTGTACGTTCTCCAGCTTGTCCCAGGAGAATCCGAAGCGGCCGGAGGCATACTCGTAGAAGTAGCGGCTGCAGGCCTGCTGCTCCTCCGGCAGCATGCCGCCCTCGCCCGAGCAGATGCCGGTGCCGGAAAGCTCGGCGCCACGCGCGAGCGAGACCTTGGCCGGCTCGGAGAGCGCCCCGAAGCTCATATCGGAGACCAGGAGCGGAATCTCGAGGGTGAGCGGTTCTTGGGCGTTCGGCCCGACCACCACCTCGGTGCCGACCGGCTCGTCGTCGAGGTGCGGCATGCGGTGTAGCTGTGCCGTGATGAATTGGATGTCGTCCCAGCTCGGCAGATCCTGACGCGGCACGCCCATGGCCACGACAACGCCGTGATGGCCGGTCTTGGATAGTCCGTCCCTGGCGTAGCCCTGGATCAGCCCGACGTGGGGCTCCTCGGGCGCGGGGTGGGTGTCGGCGTAGAGGCCGAGGTACTCGTCCCGCTTGAAGGGCTGCGGGTGATCCTCCCCCCAGGCGCCGATCTCGTCCGCATCGACCAGAACCCGGCCGTCCTCGATCCAGGAGGTGAACTTGGGCAGGACCTCCGCGTTGTTGTATTCGCTCACGCCGGTATCGAGGCGGTAATCCCAGTAGTGGACGCCGCAGATCAGGTTCTCGCCATCGACATGGCCGTCTGACATGAGGGCGCCCCGGTGCAGGCAGCGGCCGTAGAAGACCGAGACGTTCTCGTCGTAGCGAACGACGCAGAGATCGACCTCGCCGACCAGGGCGTAGGCCGGCTGGCGGTCTTCCAACTCGTCGAGCGTCTTGATCGCGATCTTGTTCATGGGAACCCTGCCTTCCGCCACCGCGCGGCCCGCGCGCCGCGTCTCAATCGACCGTCACGAACCTTCGTCGGCAGCGGGCGTCTTGCGCTTGCACAGCAGGCGCTCGGCGTAGGTGAAGACGATGTGGGCCACGCCGAGCATGGCGAAGGCACCCATGACGCCTACGAAGATGCCGAAGCCTGAAATGAGCGTGCCGCGAACCTGCTGCTGCACCTCCAGATAGACCCAGTAGGAGGCATAGCCGAGCCCGGCGGTCACGATCGCGCCGGCAATGATCCAGGCGACTTGCTTCATCGCTCAGAACACCTTGGTCGCGTCGATATCGACCTTGAAGACCAGGAGATCGTCGAGGCGCTCGACCTCGCCTTCGAGTTGGACAAGCACCGCCACGTAGTCGCCGAAGTGGTCGGGAAGCGGCCCGCCATCCTCGTTGGCCATCAGCAGGAAGGTCTCACCCTCGACCGCGCCTTCCTCCGCCGTGACGAAGATCGGCGGCGCGCCAGAGGAAATGCAGAGATTGGCGCAGGCCTTGTGCGCGAGCCCGTCGCCCGGGCGCATGGCGCCCAGATGGCACTTGCTATCGCAGATCTCGCCGATGAGGCGCCAGCGGCCGAGGGATTCCGCCGGCGCCGGGGTAAATTCGGGCGGCGTCTCACCTTCGGCGACCTCAACTGCCTTCAGGGAATTCTTGCCCTGGACCTGCAGCATGTCGATGTCGCCGCGCTGGAACATGAAGCCCTTCACGTCGACGAGCTGGTCGAAGAGCTTGCGGCCGCGCCGCTTCACGCTGCGCTTGCCGGGCACCGTGAGCATGACCGTGCGTGCCTCGGGATTCTTCGCGTCGGGGCGCACGCGCAGGATCGGATAGGGATTCTCCACCAGAATTCCCGACATCTCCTGCTTTCCGAGCTTGCGGGCGAAGGTACCGTCGCCGGGGTCGTTCACGTTGGTGCCGAGAGCGAAGGCCAATCCGGCCATGCTGCCCACGAGCACGGCAGCACCGACCACCAGGAAGATCGCGAGCGGACGTGGCACCGAGTTGAGGTAGCCGACGAAGAAACCGGGGTCGGGCATGCGGCCTGCCATGTTACGCCTCCGTCACCCGCACGGGCTCGACATAGGTGCCGGGCTCGTTCGCTCGGGGATCGAGCAGAATCCGCCGGCCGTCGAGCTTGAGCCGGTAGGTCGCGACCTTCTCGGTGAAGGGCGGCGGCGAGCAGCCATCCTCGGGCCGGTACTGGAAGCCGTGCCACGGGCAGGTCACGCAGCCGTCCATGATGCGCCCCTCGCCGAGTGGCCCGTTCTGATGGGCGCAGACGTTGGCGAGCGCCGACAGCTTGTCGCCGTAGCGGAACACCGCGACGCGCTCCCCACCCTCCAGCGGCACGACAATGCCGCGTCCGTCGGGCACGGAGTCCACGTGGCCGGCCACGACCCAGGGCGCCTCGTCGGCGCTCTCGGCGGTGTCCCTGTCCTTCTGCCGCTCGATGCGCCCGGCGACGAGGTGGAGGCCAGTGACCGCCACCACGCTCAGGCCCACGATGACGGCGAGCAGCGGGCTCTGCTTTGCCTGCAGGGAGCCGAGCGCGACGTGGCAGACGATCGCCGCATAGGCGACGTAGACCGAGAGGTGGATCGCCTTCCAGATCGGCGGAGTCAGGAACCTGAGCCAGAAGTCGTGGCTCGTGGCCGCGAGCACGAGCAGCAGGAAGAGCGCGAAGATGCCGAAGGTCTCGAACGGGAAGCCGAGGAAGCGGTCGTAGCTCGTATTGCTCGCCAGCACCGCGACGTACTTGTTCAGCGGGCTGAAGGAGTAATAGATGCTGACCACGTGCGTCGCGTGCGTGAAGGCGATGGCACACGTGATCACGCCGAAATGGCGCCGGTTGTAGAGCAGTGGCAGGAAGCGCTGATCGAGGCGGGCCAGCGGCCCGATGCAGAGGATGAAGGTGAGCATCAGGAAGGCGCAGGTGCCGAAGGCCTGCGCCCTGAGGATCGCCCCGCTGGTCGGCTTGGTGACGTCCTGGAAGCTCGGCGCAATCTTGATGAAGAGCAGGATGTAGGCGACGGCGGCGGCCAGCACCACGACGTCGTAGATGATCTTGTTGCGGTTCCAGCCGACCGGTGCGTAACGCACGCTCATCGTTCAGCCGCCCCTTTACTCACCCGCCGCAGCGGCGGGCGCCTCGGGCGCGGCCGCGGGCTTTTCGAGCTGGACGGCGGACTTCTCCGTCGGCCCGTGCTGGCGAATGGCGAGCGCCGCGATCAGCATCGCGGGCAGGAAGATCGCGAGCACCTTCCACATGTAGGCGTGGGTCTTGCGATGACGGCGCTGCATGACGACGGACCCTTCAGCCGCGTTGCCGTTCCGCCGCAACCCAGCGGCAGATCACCAGCGGCCAGAGCACGATGCAACCGGGAATCAGCAGCGGCCGGAAGGCGTAGGACCGGCGCGCGCCCTCATCCACCCGCTCGATACCGTAGAGCAGGAATGCGGCCGCGACGGCGAGCCCGACATAGCCGTAATACTGCAAGACTTCGATGATGATACGTGCCGCGTCCACGCTTCAACCCCCTGAAGAGCGGGCGCCGTCCGCGGCCCTCGTAGAAGACTGCGTCTCCTCGTCGGGCCAGCGTTTTCGGCGCGGCTGAACGATACGGACGATCGAGGCGCGTGCCAACCCCGCGGGCGATCAACTATGCGCGACCGGCATGCGAGAAGAGCGAGAAATTGGCAGACATCGTGACTCGTATCCTTTCAGTCGCTCAGGACCGCAAGTGCGGCGGCCCTGGTCGGATACACCGCAATCAACCTGTCCACACCGCCTCCCGAGAAGACCGCGGCGACGACTCCTTGCGGCGCGCAAACGGCCAGGCGGACGCCTCGGTCGCGCAGTACCCTGGCGGTGATCCTGAGCGCGCGAACGCCGACGTTGCCGATATAGGCAAGCTCCTCGAAGTCCAGGACCACGGCGCCGTCGCCGTTCTTGAGCGCTCCCGTGACCGTCGTCTCGAGCGCCTGTGCGCTGGCCGGCTCGATCCGCCCGCTCACGCGGGCAACCAGCACATTGTCATACCGCTCGGTCGTCACGTTCATCGCGCTCTTCTCCCAAAAGGTGGCGCGCGCCTATAGCACGCGCGAGCACCCGCCCACCAGTCCGGCCCGAGGCGAGCCGGCGCACTACACTGGCCACGTGATTTCCGATGCCCCGTCAGCCGAGCGGACGCAGCGCCGGCATCGGTGGAATGCGCAAGTCGAAATGGCCTCGGGCACGGCCGGCATAGCGGAAGTGCTGGAATTCGGCCGCCACCCACCCCATGATACGGACAAGCGGCGGCACCCCGTGGCCTGCCCGCCCCGCGGGACGAGGGGCAGGGGCATGACCGACCGCAGAGGGCTGGGAGATGGCCACCTCGACGATACCGCTTGCGCGCGGCCTGCCGGTCGTGGGCAACGTCTTCGACATGGCGCGCGACATGCGCGCCTTCCTCACCGACAACTACCAGGAACTCGGGCCGGTCTACGGCATGCGCCTGCTCAACCGGCGCTTCACCGTGCTGGCGGGCGTGGAGGCCAACCGCTTCCTTGCGCGGCACGGCACCAAGCACTTTCGCTCCTTCGAGTTCTGGAGCGGCTTAAATGCCTGGTTCGGCGCGGCGCGGTCGACGCTGAGCGCAGACGGTGCCGAGCACGCGGCATTCCGGCGCACGTTGAAGCGGGGCTACTCGCGCGAGTACGCCGTGGAACACATGGGCGGCATGATCGATATCGCGCGGCGGGAGATCGCGGCGTGGCCGCAGGACCGGCCGATGGCTGCGGTGCCGGCGCTGCAGCGGATCGTCACGGATCAGGTGGGCACGCTGGTCGCCGGCGTCTCGCCCCGCCCCTACAACGACGACCTTGTCTGCTACGTCCACGGGCTGCTCTCGGCCACAATCGTGCCGAGGCCCTACCTGCGCTGGTCGCCGCGCTTCCGCCGCGCGTCCGCGCGGGTGGACGAACTCTATCACGAGGTGATCGAGTGCCACTCCGGCACGATGCGGGAACGGCACGGCGCCGCCCCTGACCTGATCGACGACCTACTGGACCTGCACGAAGAAGACCCGAAATTCTTCCCCGAGGCGGACCTGAAGATGGCGGCAATGGGCCCCTTCGTCGCGGCTCTCGACACGGTAGCGAGCACCTGCGCCTTCATGCTCTACGCCCTTCTCAGGAACCCGGACGTGCTGGAGAAGGTGCGCGAAGAGGCCGACACCCTGCTTGCCGGCGACGTGCCGGCGGAGCAAGCGCTGCGCAAGATGGACGCGATGCACCGCGCGGCGATGGAAACCATGCGGATGTATCCGGTCACCCCGCTCCTGGTCCGGACCGCCGCGAATTCCTTCGAGTTCGCAGGCCACCGCATCCCAGCCGGCGAGCAGGTGATGATCGCGACTGCGGTGCCCCACTACCTTTCGGAATTCTTCCCGGAGCCCGAGCGCTTCGACATCGACCGCTACACGCCGGCGCGGGCGGAGCACAAGCAGCCCTACGTCTACGCGCCCTTCGGCCTGGGCCCCCACCGCTGCCTCGGCAACGGCTTCGCCGAGGTACAAATCGCGGCCACAATGGCGACCATCCTGCACGAGGTGGACCTTGACCCCGACCGGGCCGACTACAGCCTCAAGACCACCCAGATGCCCCTTCCCGCACCCGACGAATCCTTCAAGGTCCGCGTCAGGGGGCGGCGCGGCGCCCCGCAGCCGCTTGCAGAACCCAAACCCTGGGGCGCCCTCGGGGCGGTGCTCGGCGGCGCGCTCTGGGGCGCGCTTGGCGCCGAGGCCGCGAGAGAGGCTTTCCGCTCGTTGTCTCCCGCGCACCTCAGCCGGCGTCAGCTCAGCCGATAAGAGTGGCGTAGCGGTCGACGACCGGCATCACCGCGTCGCGCCCTTCCGGCGGCAGGATCAGCAGCGCGCGGTCCATCCCTGCCTCCCGGCAGGCCGCAAGGTAGCTTTCCTCGGGCTTGGCGCCGAAGACCGTGGTTGACACCGTAGCCGGGTCGCGTCCGGCGTCTTCGGCGGCGGCGCGGAGCCTGGCCATGCCATCTGCGGGATCGGGCAGAAGCGGGCCGCGCGGGAACCAGCCCGAGCAGAAATCCATTATCCGGCGCATGGTGTGCACGGACTCGCCGCCCAGCAGTATCGGCGGGTGCGGCTTCTGCACCGGCTTGGGCCAGGACCAGCTCGGCTCGAAGGAGGTGAATTCGCCCTCGTAGCTCGCCTCGTCGGCAGCCCAGAGCGCCTGCATGGCCTTGACCCGGTCCTCCATGACCCGAAAGCGGGTCTCGAAGCGCGTGCCGTGATGCTCCATCTCCTCGGCGTTCCAGCCGGCGCCGATGCCGAAGTCGAAGCGCCCGCCGGAGACCAGATCGAGGCTCGCCACCGCCTTCGCGGTGACGATGGGGTCGCGCTCGGTCACCAGGCAGATGCCCGTGCCGAGGCGGAGCGTGCTGGTCACCGCCGCGGCCGCGGCGAGGCTCACGAAGGGGTCGAGGGTGTGGGAATATTCCCGCGGCAGTTCGCCGCCGCCCCGCCAGGGCGAGCGCCGGCTGGCGGGGATGTGGGTGTGCTCGGGCACGAAAAGCGAGTCGAACCCGCGTTCCTCCAGCGCAGGCGCAAGCTCGGTGAGCGCGATGCAATAGTCGGTGGCGAAGATGACGGCGCCGATCTTCATGGCTGATTGCTCCCCGGGGCGTGTCTCATCACGGCGTGTGGCGCGGCGCACGCTCTCACGCGCTGCGGTGCGGTGCAACCGCCTGCCTTGACAAGCCGCGCGCGCCTGCCGAGCCTTTGGGCCCCGCAACGATGCACCCGGACACCGCCATGACCGAAGCCTCCCCCGCCGCGAGCGCGGCGCCCTGGCAAAGCCCGACGTTGAGCCTCGATGGCCGAGTTGCGATCGTGGCCGGCGCCGGCCAGACGCCGGGGCCGGTGATCGGCAACGGCCGCGCCACCTGCGTGCTTTTCGCCCGCGCCGGCGCGCACGTGGTCGCGCTCGACCGCGACCGCGCGTCGGCCGAGGAGACCGCCGCCATGATCCAGGCGGAGGGCGGCGACGCCGAGGCGCTGGTCGCCGACGTGACCGAGGAGGCGGCGCTGAGCGCGGCCGTCGAGGCCATCGTCGCCCGCCACGGCCGCGTCGACGTGCTGCAGAACAACGTGGGCGTGGCCTACACCGGCGGTGATTCGGCGCTCGCCGACCTCGACGAGGCGAGCTTCGACCGGGTCATGGCGATCAACCTGCGCGGCACGGTGATGGCCTGCAAGCACGTGGTCCCGGTCATGCGCAGCCAGGGCAGCGGCGTGATCACCAACATTTCGTCGATCGCAGCCGTGGTCGACTACAAGTCGGTCACCTACAAGACCAGCAAGGCAGGCATGATCGCCTTCTCCCGCCAGCTCGCGCTCGACTGCGCGCCCGACGGCGTGCGCGTGAACGCCATCCTGCCGGGCTACATGGACACGCCGATGGCGGTGGACACGCAAGCCCGCCGCTACGGCAGGCCGCGCGAGGAGATCGCCGCCGACCGCGACACCTGGAGCCCGCTCAGGGGCGGCATGGGGAGCGCCTGGGACGTGGCCCAGGCCTCGCTCTTCCTCGCCTCCGATGCCGGCCGCTTCATCACCGGCGTGGCGCTGCCGGTGGACGGCGGGGTGATGGCCCGCGTCGGCTGATCCTCGCCTGCGCCCCGGAAGCCGGAGAACCGAGCTAAACCTGGGCGTTGTACATGTCGAAGACCACGCCGTAGACGTCGAAGGTCCGCGACGGGTCGAACGACATCGTGTGCAGCACCTTGTCCATGTTCTTGAGCTGCGTCACCAGACGCCGGAGCTTTGGCACCGGGTCCACGTCGAAGTCCACCCGTACGTCGACCGCCGGCCACGGCTGCTTGCCGTTGAACACCTGGATCATCGCCCAGGATTCCGGTATCGGGCCTAGATCCGGCTGGCCTTGCCCGCCGGCGGCCTTGCCGGCCTCGATGGCACGCAGCAGCCTCTCGTCCATGGCCTCGCCGCGGTTGTCCTCGAGCGCCTTGGCCATCGCCTGCACGGGTCCGGGGCCATCCATGTAGTTGCCCATCGCGATCGAGCCCTCGGCCACGACATGGCTCGCGTGGTTCCAGGCGTCGGATCCGGTGCGCACCCAGGTCTCGCCGGTGGTGGTCACCGCGCCGATCTGCCGCCAGCTCCAGTTCTCGTCGTGCTTCTCCAGCTCGGCTTCCATGTCGTCCCAGCCGACGCCTGAGTCCCGCAGGTCGCAAAGCCGGTGCCCGTTCTGCGGGTGGATGGTCGCCATCGGGGCCACGATGATCCCCCGCTCCGTCACGTCAGGCAGGAGGTGCCGGTGTACCGGGAAGGTCCGGCTGAAGTTGATGGTGATTGTGGTTGACGCGATGCCGATCTCGCCGGTGTCCAGATTGCTGGCAAGCACTGTGTACGTCATGGCGGACTCTCCCTCTTCTCAATAGCCGCGCGATCCTGCCGCATCGCCCGTAGGGTGTCGAGGCGAGCGCGCTTAACCCGCAATTCTCACCAGGGTCACGGTCTGCGTCGCGCCCAGGCGTTCGATCCGCCAGGAGCGGGCCGAAAAGCGTATCAGGGAATACGGTTGAGGCCCGCGACGCCGCGGGCGGGCGCCTGGGC
>JAPOPO010000231.1 GCA_026712885.1 Rhodospirillales bacterium
CCCGATCCGGCCAAGATCCATCGATTCGACTCCGCAGGCCTGCGGATCGAATGACCGGCCGGGTTGCCAGGACGAGGCCGTTCACGCCGCAGGGCCTGAGCGGAAAGGCCTCACTCATCCTCTCGTGCGCGGCGTGCCGCGTCACTCATCACATCCAGCGTCGCGGACAATAAGAATGAATCGACCGGTCAACCCTGTGAAACTCTCCCTCGCCAATCTCGACCGGCTGCCGGGTCACGTCGCCGGCCCGCGCTACGCGCGGTCCTCGCTGAGCCCGGGCATCCTCCACATCGGTGTCGGCAACTTCCATCGCTCCCACCAGATGCTCTACCTGGACAGGCTCTTCGAGCAGGGCCGCGATCTCGACTGGGCGGTCGTCGGCGCCGGGATCAAGTCCTTTGACGCCGCGCAAAGGCGCCGGCTGGCCGCGCAGGACTGGCTGACGACGGTGGTCGACCTGAGTGCGGACGGTTCGTCCGCGCGGGTCGTCGGCTCGATGGTCGAGTTCTGTGAGGTCCGGGCAGAGGCGATCATCGCCCGCCTTGCCGACCCGGCGATCCGCATCGTCTCGCTGACGATTACCGAAGGCGGCTACTTCATCAATGCTACGACCGGCGGGTTCGACGCGGCACACCCCGAAATTCGTCACGACGCCCAGCATCCCGGCGATCCGCAGACCGTGTTCGGCGTGCTGCTCGCGGCTCTCGAACAGCGCCGGGCCCAGGGCCTTGCGCCGTTCACCGTGCTCTCCTGCGACAACGTTCCGCACAACGGCGATGTCACCCGCCGGACCGTGCTCGGCCTCGCAGGCCTGGTCTCGCAGGACCTGCACGACTGGATTGCCGCGACGGTCGCCTTTCCGAACGCGATGGTCGATTGCATCACGCCAGCCACGTCGGAACGCGAGCGCGAGCTCGTGGCCGACCGCTTCGGTGTGGACGATGCTTCCGCCGTCGTCTGCGAGCCCTTCAGGCAGTGGGTGATCGAGGACAACTTTCCCCAGGGACGCCCGGCGCTGGAGCACGTCGGCGTGCAGTTCGTCGATGACGTCACACCCTACGAAACCATGAAGCTCCGCATCCTCAACGCGAGTCACATGGCAGTCGCCTATCCGTCGGCCCTGCTCGGCTACGAGGCTGTTCACGACGCCATGGACGACGCGGACATCGCGCGCTGGATGATGCAGTTGATGCGCCGCGAGGTCATTCCGGTGCTCACGCCAATTCCCGGTCTCGACTTCGATGACTACCTGACGACCTGTGCCCGGCGCTTCTCGAACCCTGCGCTCGGCGATACCATCGCGCGGCTTTGCCAGGACGCCTCGAACCGGCTGCCGAAGTTCGTATTACCCACGGTGTCGGATGCCCTCGAACGGGGGGCACCGATCGACGGACTGGCGCTCGAGATCGCGTTCTGGAGCCACTTGTGCGCCACGGCGGCCGATTCCGGAATCGACCTCCAGGACTTGAGGAGCGAGCAGTTGACCTCTGCAGCCTGGGCCGCCCGGAGCGACCCTATGGCGTTCCTTGGTCTCTCGGAGATCTTTGGCGACCTCGGCCAAAGCAAGCGGTTGGAGGAAGCCTTCGCTCGGCAGCTCGAAGAAGTAACATCCAAGGGCCTTCGGAAAGCCCTGCACCGGTTCTTCGACGGCGTGGAGGCATGATCTGATGCTTCTTTGCTGCGGCGAGGCTCTGATCGACATGATCCCGACACCGACCGAGTCGGGGCAGGAGGGCTACGTGCCGCACGTCGGCGGTTCGGTCTTCAACACCGCGATCGCGCTCGGGCGGCTCGGCGTGCAGACGGGAATGCTGACGGGGCTCTCCACCGATCTGTTCGGCCGGCAACTGACCGCGTCGCTTCACGCGAACCGTGTCGATACATCGCTGGTCGTCACCTCCGACCGTCTCTCCACGCTCGCGTTCGTGCAGCTCACGGACGGCCATGCCTCCTACACGTTCTACGACGAGAACTCGGCCGGGCGGATGCTCGACCGGGCCGACATGCCCACGCTGCCCGACGAAGTCAGCACGCTCTACTTCGGCGGCATCAGTCTGGTCTTTGAGCCCGCTGCCGAGACCTATGCCGCATTGCTGAAGCGTGAGGCTGCGGCCCGTGTCGTCATGCTCGATCCGAACGTCCGGCCGAGCTTCATCCGGGACATCAGGCGCTATCGCGACCGTCTGGATCGGATGATCGCGCTGTCGGACATCGTGAAAGTCTCGGACGAGGATCTGAACTGGCTTTACCCCGGTCCGGAGTCGCTGGTCGAAAAGCTGGATTTCGTGCGTCAGGCCGGACCGTCCGTGGTGATCCTGACGCGCAGCGACAGCGGCGCCAGCGCCTTCCTGAAAGACGGCACCGAGGTCTCGGTTCCGGCCGATCGCGTCGATGTCGTCGACACCATCGGCGCGGGCGATACGTTCAACGCGGGCGTGCTGGCCAAACTCGCGGAACTCGGACTGCTCATCAAGGACTCCCTGGCTGCCATCGACCCGGACCTGATGCGGGAAGCCCTGCGCTTCGGTACCCAGGTGGCTGCGATCACCGTTTCCCGAGCCGGGGCGAACCCGCCATGGCGCCATGAGCTTTGAAGGTGATATTCACTTGATCGGTTAGGGAAGCGGGAATGCTCCTCTCAAAGCCGCCGTCCCTAGGCGGAGCAGAGGTGGACTGAACATGGTTTCGCGAGTCATTCCGGTCGATCCGTTCGATCTCGTGGTCTTTGGCGGCACTGGCGATCTGGCGCGGCGCAAGCTGCTGCCCGCGCTCTATCGCCGCATGCTCGACGGGCAGTTGTTGCAGGGTTCGAGGGTGATCGCCGTCGGCAGAAGAGCGCTCGACGCCGACGGTTATCGCCGCATGGCCGAAGCGGCGCTCAAGGAGCATGCGGGTCCGGGCGCACTCGATCCCGATCGGGCGGCGACCTTCCTCGACATGCTCGACTATGTGCGCGTCGATGCAGAGGGCGAGGGCGGCTGGGCCTTGCTCTCCGACACGCTCGACGGCTCGGAGCGCATGCGGGTCTTCTATCTCTCGGTGGTGCCGCACCTCTTCGGCCCGATCAGCGAACGGGTGGCGCGGAGTGGCTGCCGCACGTCCGACACGCGGCTGGTGATCGAGAAGCCGCTCGGCCGCGATCTCCAGAGCGCGCAAGCGCTGAACCGCCGGCTCGCGACGCTGTTCCAGGAGCGCCAGATCTACCGGATCGACCACTATCTCGGGAAGGAGACGGTGCAGAACCTGATGGCGCTGCGCTTCGCCAATGCGCTGTTCGAGCCGATCTGGAACGCGCGCCATGTCGACCACGTGCAGATCACCGTCGCCGAGCGTGTCGGTGTCGGCGGCCGGGGCGCCTATTACGACCTGAACGGCGCGCTGCGGGACATGATGCAGAACCATCTTCTGCAACTCCTCTGCCTCATCGCCATGGAGCCGCCGGCGCATTTTGATCCGGACGCGGTGCGCGACGAGAAGCTCAAGGTGCTGCGCAGCCTGAAGCCGCTGGAGGGGCTCGGCGACGTGGTGCGCGGCCAGTATCTCGGCATCAATGGCGAGGCGGGCTACCTGGAAGACGCGGAGAACCCCGGATCGCGCACCGAGAGCTTCGTGGCGGTCAAGGCGGAGGTCGCCAACTGGCGCTGGAACGGGGCGCCCTTCTATCTGCGCACGGGGAAGCGGCTGCGGGCGCGAATGTCGGAGATCGCCGTCGTCTTCAAGGACACGCCGCATTCGATCTTCTCCGAGAGTGCGGGGAGCACGCGTCCCAACGTGCTGGCGATCAGGCTGCAACCCGACGAAGGGATCAAGCTGAGACTGACGATAAAGGAGCCGGGACCCGGCGGCATGCGGCTCTGCGAGGCGCCGCTCGACATGACCTTCGCCGAGACCCTGGGCGCCGAGGGGCTGCGCATGCCGGACGCCTACGAGCGGCTGGTGATGGACGTGATCCGCGGCGACCAGACGCTCTTCATGCGGGGCGACGAGGTCGAGGCGGCCTGGCGCTGGATCGATCCGATCATCGCTGCGGCGGAGACCGCTACCCATCTGCCCCAACCCTACGACAGCTACTCGTCGGGCCCCGAAGACGCGCTGATGCTGATGCATCGGGACGGCCGGCGCTGGCGCTCGCTCGCAGTGTGACGCGGATCGTCGAGGCTCAGGACCGGGGCGCGCTGGCCCGCCTTCTGGCCGGCGAGGTGGCGGCGGTGCTGGAGGGGGCGATTGGAGACACCGGCTGCGCCGTGCTGGCGGTGCCGGGCGGCACCACGCCTGCCGCGTTCCTCTCCGCGCTCGGTGGCCATGCGCTCGACTGGGGGGCCGTTGCGGTGACGCTTAGCGACGAGCGCTGCGTCCCGGCCGATCATCCGCGCTCGAACCGGCGCCTGCTCGACGAGACGTTGTTCGCCGGCCCGGCCCGCGCCGCGCGTTTCGTGGCGCTCGACGACGCGCAGGCGCTGTCCACGCTCCAGCCGCTCGATGCCTGCGTGCTGGGAATGGGGGAGGATCTGCACATCGCCTCGCTCTTCCCCGGTGCCGACCGTTTGGGCGAGGCGCTTTCGGAGGAATGCGGCGCGCCGGCGCTCAGGCTGCGCGCCCCCGGTGCGCCGGAGGAACGCATCACGCTCACTGCGCCGGTGCTGACCGGGGCGGGCCGGTGCTTCGTGTTGATCCACGGCGCGGAGAAGCGCGCGGCCCTGGACCGCGCTCGGACTGCGGCCGACACTGCCGATGCCCCGGTTCGGCTGGTGCTCGACGGACCAGATCCCGCCACTGTTTACTGGGCACCCTGAGGCAACGATCGGGAGAGCCCGATGCCACTGAACGATACCGTGCACCAGGTGACCGCGGGGATTCGCTCACGGAGCCGAACCGCCCGCACCGCCTATCTCGAGCGCATGGCCCGGGCCGCCGACGCGGGGCCCGCGCGCGCGCATCTCTCCTGCGGCAACCTCGCGCACGCCTTCGCGGCCAGCCCGGACGCGGACAAGACGCGCCAGGCCGAGGGGAGCGCCGGCAACATCGGCATCGTCACCGCCTACAACGACATGCTCTCGGCTCACCAGCCCTTCGAGGGCTTTCCCGCGCTGATCCGGGAGGAAGCACGGCAGGCGGGCGGCACCGCCCAGGTCGCCGGCGGCGTGCCGGCGATGTGCGACGGCGTCACCCAGGGGCAGCCGGGCATGGAGCTCTCGCTCTTCAGCCGCGACGTGATCGCGCTCGCGGCGGGCGTGGCGCTGTCGCACAACTGCTTCGACGCTGCGGTCTTCCTCGGCGTTTGCGACAAGATCGTCCCCGGGCTCGTGATCGCGGCGGCCACCTTCGGCCATGTCCCGGCCATCTTCGCGCCGGCAGGGCCGATGACCTCGGGCCTGCCGAACGACGAGAAGGCCGCCGTGCGCCAGCGCTTCGCCCGCGGCGAGATCGGCCGGGACGAGCTGATGGCCGCCGAGATGGCCTCGTATCACGGCCCCGGCACCTGCACCTTCTACGGCACGGCGAACTCGAACCAGATGCTGATGGAATTCATGGGCCTGCACCTGCCGGGTGCCAGCTTCGTCAACCCCGGCACGCCCTTGCGCGAGGCGCTCACGCGTGCGGCGGCGCGGCGGGCGCTGGAGATCACCGCCAAGGGCAACTCCTACACGCCCGCGAGCGCTGTGCTGGACGAGCGCGCCTTCGTCAATGGCATGGTCGGCCTGCACGCGACGGGCGGGTCGACCAATCTGACCCTGCACCTCATAGCGATGGCGCGTGCTGCGGGCGTGCTGATCGACTGGGGAGACATGGCGCAGCTTTCCGCCGTCACGCCGCTGATGGCGCGGGTCTATCCCAACGGGTTGGCCGACGTGAACCATTTCCACGCCGCCGGCGGGCTCGGCTTCATGATCGGCGAGCTGCTCCAGGCCGGGCTGCTGCACGGCGACGTCCGCACTGTCGCCGGCGACGGACTGGCCCGCTACACCGAGGAGCCGGTGCTGGGCGACGATGGGCTGGTCTGGCGCGAGGGCACGCGCGCGAGCCTGAACGAGAGGATCCTGCGCCCCGCGGCCGATCCCTTCCAGCGGACCGGCGGGCTCAGCGTGCTGGCCGGCAATCTCGGCCAGGCGGTGATCAAGACCTCGGCGGTCAAGCCCGAGCACCATGTCGTCGAGGCCCCGGCCCGGGTGTTCCACAATCAGGAGGAGATCAAGACCGCGTTCCGCGATGGCGCGCTGGAGCGCGATTTCGTCTGCGTGCTGCGCTTCCAGGGTCCGCAGGCCAACGGCATGCCCGAGCTGCACGCGCTGACGCCGGTCCTGGGTTCCCTGCAGGACCAGGGCTTCCGCGTGGCGCTGGTCACTGACGGGCGCATGTCCGGCGCGTCGGGCAAGGTGCCGGCAGCCATCCATGTCACGCCCGAGGCCGCGGCGGGCGGGGCGATCGCACGGGTGCGCGACGGCGATGTGCTCCGGCTCGACGCCGCCGCGGGCCGGCTCGACGTGCTTGTCGATCCGGCGGAGTTCGCCGCGCGCACGCCGGTGCAGGCCGATCTCTCTGCCAACGCCAGCGGCATCGGGCGCGAGCTCTTCGCCGCCTTTCGCAACAACGTGGGCCCCGCAGAAACCGGTGCCGCAGTCGTCGTCTGAACCCCTGCGACGTCTCCTGTTGGACTCCAGGGGCGGAATGCCGATCCCGGTGAGCCAAACCAAATGAATAGTTCACGGTGTAGACCTGTACCGAACCCAGGAGTGGAATAGCGACAATCGGCACACGACGAGGGGCGTATGGTTCGGGCGAACACACCTTCCGTCCGATGACGAGGCGGCTTTATGGACACGAACCGAGTGTGTTCAGTACTCCACTATCAACGACACGCATTCGAGCCGGCGGGCGGTGGTAAACGCCCGGCCTTGTCCCGGACGAGGTGACGGAACAGCTCTTCTTCGCGTTCCTTGAGCAGCGCCGCGCCGTCGCGAGCGCTCCAGTCATACACCCCTCGCCCCGAGGGCAGGCCGCGATGGCCCGCATCCACCAGCTCGGTAACCCCCGAAGCGGGCTGGGAACCCGTCTTGAGGTGCGGGATGAGGTACGCGCCAAACGCGTGCAACGTATCGAGGCCGCCCACGTCGGCCGACTCGATGGGTCCGGTGATCGCGAGACGCCGCCCGATGGACGCCTTCACCACCGTGTCGATCGCCTCGGCCGATGCTGCTCCCTCCGCCCACAGTTCCCAAGCCTCTCGCAGGATCGCGTACTGAAGCCGGTTGCCGATGAAGCCCGGAACCTCCTTGTCGACGATCACCGGCTCCTTTCCGGCTGCCCGCAACACGTCGCAGAGCCAGGGCGCCACGTCCGGGTCGGTTTCCGGCCCGGCGCAGACTTCGACAAGGGGAATGAGCTGAGGCGGGTACCAGAAGTGAGCGGCAACCACACGCCCGCGGTGGGTGACCTTCGACACGAGCTGGCTCGCGGGCTGACCGCTCCCGGAGGCAAAGACGGCCGGCGGCGCGCAGACCGCGTCGAGCCGCCCGTACACGTCGTCCTGAACGGCTCGGTCGGCCGGAACCGCCTCGAGGACGAGCTGCGCATCCGCCGCGTCCCGGAGCTCGGTCGAGGTGCGGATGCGTCCAAGGGCGGCACTTACGTCGCCGGACGTGGCAAGGCCATGTGCTTCGAAGGCGGCGAGGCTCTTCGCAATCCTGTCCATCGCTGCGGCAAGACTCCCTGCCCGCCGACCGATCATGACCACCCGGTGGCCCGCAACCGCGAATATCTGGGCCATTCCGTGGCCCACGAGGCCGTTGCCGACGACGGCGACGGTATCGAGCGTTGCAGGCACTGTCATGGACATCTCCTTCGCATGCGTCCGCCGAGCACGGCCTGAGACACCGGCGGGGTGGGTAGCGTCCGGTGTGGATCTTGAATAGTGGTCTGCACGTCTTCCGTTCGCTGAAGACCTGCGCGACCACCTGGCCGATCAGGCCTGTCCTCGTTGCGGGCCCTGTGGCTGGCGCTTGCGGCCGAGGCTGTTTCCGGTCGCGACGTCGAACAGGCAGATGCGATCGCCGTTCATGACGAGGTCGATGACCTCGCCGCGGTCGGGCACCTCTTCCGCTGACACCCGTAGCGTGAGAAATTGGGCATCGTCGCGCGCCAGTGCGGCCGCATCCTCCTGGCCGCTGCCCACGAATTCGTCGGCGGTTCGAACGACGATGGCTGGGTCCGTCAGGGATACGGAGACGTAGGCCTCGGGCTCGATATGCTCGACCAGCTCGACGCGGGCTTGTAGGACGCTCGCCGCGCCATCCTCACTGCGCCGCCATCCCAGGTGTTCGGGCCGAACGCCTAACAGCACGCGATCGCCGGGCCCTGTCCCGTCGCCGAGCGACAAGGGCCCGAGCATGATCTCGCTACCGCCTATCGACGCCGTGGCCTCTCCCCCGTTCCTGGTGAGCTGCGCTTCCACGAAGTTCATCGACGGGCTGCCGATGAAGCCGGCCACGAAGATGTTGGCCGGCTGGCGATAGAGCGCCTGCGGGGTGTCGTACTGCTGCAGCGAACCCTCCGAGAAAATGGCCACCCGGTCGCCCAGGGTCATCGCTTCGACTTGATCGTGGGTGACGTGAATCGTGGTCACGCCGAGGCGTTCGTGGAGGCGCCGCAGCTCGGTCCGCAACTGCACCCGCAATTTTGCGTCCAGGTTGGAGAGCGGTTCGTCGAGCAGAAAAGCGCCCGGATGGCGAACGATCGCCCGCCCCATGGCCACCCTCTGGCGCTGGCCGCCGGAGAGCTGCTTGGGCTTGCGGTCGAGAAGCTGGTCGAGGTCCAGAATGCGCGCCGTCTCGTTCACGCGCTCGGCGATCTCGGCCTGGCGGAACTTACGCACACGCAAGGCAAAGGCAATGTTCTGGCGCACGGTCATGTGCGGGTAGAGGGCGTAGTTCTGAAAGACCATGGCCATGTTTCGCTCGCGCGGCGAAACGTCGTTGATGACCTTGCCGTCGAAGCGAAGCTCGCCGGCGGTCATCGTTTCGAGCCCGGAGATCAGCCGCAGCAGGGTGGTCTTGCCGCAACCGGACGGCCCGACGAACACGACGAACTCTCCGTCGTCGATTTCAAGGTCCACGTCGTTGACGGCCACCGTGCCGTCCGGAAAGACCTTCCTGATTCCGCTCAGCCCGATCGCGCCCATCGGGACTCCCCGCCCAGCATCGACACGCCCCGACGCATTGACCGCACCAGTGCGCCCCACTACCGTCGCCGATCCACAGTTTGATACAGGCTTTCGGGCGCGATGGGTACCGTCCGGCGGCGGAGAAATCCGGCGGGGCGCGGCTCGGCCGCCCCACTCTTGACGCACTCCGGAGGTGCCGATGTCCTCGGATGACACCAGCGTCCCGCTCGGTTACGCGCGCGATATCTTCGATCTGTCCGGCCGGGTGGCCGTGATCACGGGAGGCGGCAGCGGGCTCGGCCGTGCCATCGCCATCGGTTATGCGCAATGCGGCGTCACGGTCGTCGTCGCCGACATCAACGAGGACGGCGCGGCCGAAACCAAATCGATCATCGATGAGCAAGGTGGGACTGCCGCGGTTGTACCCCTCGACGTCACCCAGCGCAGCCAATGCTTCGAGGTCGCGGACGCGGTGCGGCGCGAGCACGGGCGCATCGACATCCTGGTCAACAGCGCGGGCGGCGCGCATCGCAGCCCGGCCGAGGAGTTCCCCGAGGAGCGCTTCGACTACATCATCGAGCTGAACCTGAAGGGCACGTATCTCTGCTGTCAGGCGTTCGGCAACGTCATGCTCGCGCAGGGGAAGGGCAGCATCATCAACATGGCGTCAATCGGCTCCTTCATCGCCTACCCATTGTCGAGCGCCTATCTCGCGTCGAAGGGCGGGGTCGCCCAGGTGACCAAGGTTATGGCGCTGGAGTGGCGCGAGCGCGGCGTCCGCGTCAACGGGATCGGCCCGACGCTGATGGAATCCCCGATGACCCGCAAGGCCGCCCAGACGACCTCGTTCACCGCAGACTTCATCAAGGCCCGCATGATCCGGCCGCGAGTGGGCCTGCCGCGCGAGTTGATCGGCGCCGCGATCTTCCTCGCGAGCGATGCGTCGGAGCTGGTGACCGGTCACACCATCATGTGCGACGACGGTTACATGACCGCGTAATCCGCCCTCATCGCCGGGCCTCATGCCCGGCTGGCTGCTGGCCCCCCCTATGACTTCGGTGATAGTTTTGTCCGTGACTGGCGCATAAGCGCCGGCAGTATCAATAGGGAGGAGACATAATGGGCCGCAAAAGTGAGTCCGGCCGCACGGACGCGCCGGGCAAGGGCACCCTCGGCGGGGGGAATCGCCGTCAAGTCATCAAGGGCGCTGGCGCGGCCGGCGTCACCGCCGCAGCGCTTCCCGGAGTGCTGGGCGCACGGGGCGCGTTCGCCGCCGACTACGACCCGATGAAGTATGCCGGGACCGAGATCAACATCCTCATGACCGGCGACGAGAACGATCACCGGGCGCTCGACGATCTGCTGCCCGAGATGAAGGCGGAGACCGGCATCGATCTGATCGTCTCGGCACCCGCCCTCGGCCCGTTGATCGAGAAGACGCTGCAGAACCTCAAGGCCGAGCAGTCGTCGTTCGAGCTGATCGAGTATCTGGGATTCCTGACCACGCAGCAGGTCGGCGGCGGCTACTTCATGAAGCTCAACGAGTTCATCGACGATCCGGCCGAGACGCCGCCCGACTGGGACTTCGACGACTTCATTCCGGCAGCCATGAGGAATGTCGGCTACTACGACATGGCGACGGGAACGGTCGGCAAGGGCACGGATGTTTACGGCGTTCCCGGCCTGCACTCCGGATCGGTGATCTACTTCTACCGCAAGGACCTGTTCGAGGAGGCCGGGCTGCAGCCGGCGACTACCTGGGATGAGTTCATGGCGGCCGCCCAGGCGTTGCACAGCGACGACGTGGCCGGGTGCAGCTTCATCGGCGCCAACGATTTCTCGCTCGCGACGGTGGACTGGTACACGCGCTTCGTCACCACCGGCGGCAGCCTGATGAGCGGCGACCCCAACGAGGGGAACTTCATGCCGCAGATCAACTCGCCCGAGGGGGTCGGTGCGCTGCAAATGCTCATCGACTTGCTGCCTTACGCGCCGAAGAACGTAACGCAGTACGGCTTTGCCGAGAACGTGGATGGCTTCTCCACCGGCAGGATCGCGCAAATGATCTTCTGGTCGACCATTGCCGGACCGGTTCTCAACGAGGAGAACTCGCTGGTCGCTGACGTGACGGGGACTGCGCCAGTGCCCGCAGGGCCAGGGCAGACTCCGAGGGCAATCCAGGGCGGCTGGGGGGTCGGCATTCCCGCGAACATCGATCCCGCCAAGAGG